>CAZGBW010000069.1:5162-9949 GCA_964523995.1 uncultured Victivallales bacterium
GTCACCGTCACGATCGGTATTCTTTCCGCGATCCTGGTCCGGCTGCTGCTGGGGCGGCCTCTGGATATCCTGATCCGGCAGCTGCGTGCCGTTGCCGACGGCAACTTCAGCGGGCGTCTTCCGCCGCATCGCTATCGCGAGGTGGATGCCATCAATGCCGAGGTCAACCTCATGGCAAGCCGGATTGCCACGAGCACGGCGGCTCTTCACGCGGAAATAGATGAGCGCGTGCGCGTCGAGCGTGCCCTGAAAAGCATGAGTGAACATCTGGAGACCCTGGTGGACCGCCGCACCTCGCAGCTCAAGGAGATCAATGAGGAGCTGGTCCGCGAGAGCGACAGGCGAAAGCGCATCGAGCGGGAAATCATCGAGATTTCCAGCCGCGAGCAGCGCCGTATCGGTCAGGACCTCCATGATTCCATCTGCCAGGAACTTGCCGGGATTGCCTATCTGGCGGGATCGCTTGAACGGAACCTGAGGACGAAAGGGGCATCGGACGCCGGGATGGCAAAACAGGTTGCCTCTCTGCTCCTGGAGTCGGTTTCCCATATCCGGCGTGTGGCAAAGGGGCTCAACCCGGTTGAACTGGAGGCCAACGGGCTGGTGATGGCGCTGAAGAGTATCGCGGCTGACATGGAGGAGATTTTCCATATCCGGTGCAGCTTCACATGTGTTGGCGATGGGATTATCCACAACAATGACATCGCGATCCATCTGTTCCATATCACGCGGGAGGCCATCCATAATGCAGTCCGCCACGGCAAGGCCTCCGTGATTGACATCCGGCTTGTCACGGAGCAGGAGTCTGGCTCCATCATCATCGGCGACAATGGGACCGGGTTTGATCCGCTATGGAAGTCGGGGAAAGGCATGGGTCTGAACACCATGATGTACCGGATGGAGATCATTGGCGGCAAGCTGGATATTCAAAGCGGCATCCAGGCGGGAACCACGGTGACCGCCTCGTTTGATAATCGTGCCGCGCGGGATCCCGAGACCACCGCAGCCGGCCTGGACGAAAGGACAATGAGCGGGGGCTGAGGTTATCCGGCTTGATCTGCAATGCGTGGAGGAGGGTATCCGTGTTGCGGGCGAAATTCACGAATGGCTATCCAGCGGGCACACCGGTCCCGCCCCGTCGCGGTGATGCGTGCCGTGCACGGGTGGATCATGCCCTTCCAAGGAATTCCCCGGAGCGGGTGTCCACGCGGATGATTTCCCCGGCGGCCAGGTATTCCGGCACCTGGACCTGAAGGCCGGTGGTTAGCGTGGCGGGTTTGCTGCGGGCGGTGGCGGATGCACCCCGGATGGAGGGGTCGCACTGCACAACCTTGAGCACGGCCACGGGCGGCAACTCAATCCCGAGGATCTTGCCGTCGCTGACGAGGGCGAAAATGCCCTCGAGATCCTCCGTGACATAGGGGAGTTCGTCCTTGATGTCGTCCTGGCGGAAGGTGATCTCGCTGAAGTCCTTGAGGTCCATGAAGGTGACCTCGTCATTCTGGGTATAGGAGAACTGGACCGGACGTCGCTCGAAATGGCAGGGACTGAACGGATCGTCCCCCTTGCAGGTCCTGTCCAGCTTGGTCTTGGTGCGCAGGTTCCGGAGCCTGAAGTGGTAGAGGCTGGAGGCACCGCGCGCCGAGGGGGTGGAAATCTTCAGGTCCTCGACCGCATAGGGAACGGTATCAATAGCGACAATGTCGCCGCGTTTGAGATCGCAGGCTTTCGGCATAGGGACTCCATCACAGGTTGATTCGAAACGATTGCGTTACACGGGGGCGAAACCTACAGGAGCGCGGTTTGAAAATCAAGCCCGGATAAGCCGGGATTGGCGTTGACGCCCGGGAATGGGATTCGGTTTGACTTTGAACCCGATTCATCAGAGACTGCCGGAACCGCATTCGGTTATGGTTCAAGCAGGAGGGTAGGCTATGTCCGGCGAACAGAAGAGAAAGCTTTTATTGATTGATGATGACACCAGTCTTTTAATCACGCTGAGCGACTTTCTGCGTTTTGAAGGTTACGATGTGATTACGGCCGAAAGTGGCGAGAAGGGGCTGGCGGTGTTGAAGACAGTCACCCCGGAACTGATCATCCTGGATATGAGCATGCCCGGCATGGGGGGGATCGGTTTCCTGAAGGAGATCCTCGACGAGAAGGGGAAACCGCTGTATCCGGTGCTTGTCCTGACGGCACGGTCCAACATGGCCGAATTCTTCGCGAATGTCGAGATTGACGGTTTTATCGCCAAGCCCTGCGATCCGCAGGACCTGTTGATGGAAGTCGGCCGGATCATATTCCTTCGCCGCGGGGAGATCGCGGAGGAGTCGCTCGGGGAGACCCGGCGGCGGCGCATGATCCTGGGTGAATCCGATCCCGACGTGGCGGAAGGGATGGTCAGTTGGTTTTCCAAGAACGGTTATATCGTCGAGCAGTGTGCAAAGGGTCCCGAGGCCCTGGAATCCTCGATCGTGAACCGTCCGGATGTGATCGTGATGAATCAGATCCTGGAGGGGCTGAACGGATCGGCGGTGGCCGATATGCTGATGGTGATGCCCAATACGCGGAAAATCCCGATTGTGCTGTATGCGGAGAAGGGTATCCGGATGAAACCCTCCTCCGGGAATTCCACGGGAGGCGGGGTGGTGGCGACTGTGGAAAGTTCGAGAGCCGCCGATGTCGGCCGGGTTGTGAATGCGGTTTTCGACTGATGAATGGAGCTCGTGGATGCGCTGTCCGAAGTGTTCACATATGGAAGACAAGGTGCTTGACAGTCGCGTAGCGCGCAATGGTGACGCGACGCGGCGGCGGCGCATGTGCATCCGCTGCGGTTACCGGTTCACGACCTACGAGGAAATCCTGCGCCCAAAGCTCAAGGTTATCAAGACCGACGGGCGGCATGAGCCTTTCGAGCGGGCGAAACTCATGAGCGGGATCGAGCGGGCCTGCGAGAAGCGCCCGATCAGTGTCGGGGATATCGAGAATCTGGTGGACTCGCTGATCGAGGAGGTCGAGAGCGAGTACGAGCGCGAGGTTTCCAGCGAGATCCTCGGGCAGAAGGTCATGGATCGTCTGGAGACGCTTGACGAGGTCGCCTTTGTCCGGTTTGCTTCCGTCTACCGCCGGTTTCGCGATGTCAACCAGTTTGTGAACGCTATTCAGGATATGATCGGGAAGTCGTGATCTGGATTCCAAACGACAGTCTTCAGGATGGGGACGTTCCGCCGCTGGCGGCGCATGTTCGGGATGTGATCGCGGAGAACTGCGCGGGAATGCCGAATCTGGATGATCTCCAGATCCAGGAGCTGGCCCAGGCGGTGGCGACGTATGTTTCCGATTCCAGCGGCTCTGGTATGTATGTGGATTCGGGATATCTCGTGATGCTGGCGTCCCGTGCCCTTTTCTCGATCGGGGAGCGGAAGGCGGCTCACCGCGTGCTGGTGTTCGGCACCGGTCTTGTCCATCCGTCGGAATGGTCGTTCTATGGCGGGAAGAGCATCTGGACTCTGGATCTTGGTCGGATGACGGTGCGGGACGGAGCAACCCTGGAGCTTGTCTTTTTCAACAGCTTGAACATGGTGCTGGATTGCGTGGCGGAGGCTTGGGATTCGACCGACGGGCAGGGGGCGCTTGGACTGCGGCATGCTGGTACGGCCGCCGCGGAAATCCTCCGGCACGGGCGGGGGCGTAAGCAGGTGGCCTTCACGGAGGAGATCGCGGACGCCTGCCGCGCCAAACTGAGGCAGATCGGAAGGCTGCGCCGTTGGTCCAGTACGCCGGAACTCCTGATGATTGACTTGGACGCCAGTCTGGCAGGAACGGCGGGGGCTTTGGATTGTGCGAGGTGAAACGGATGTGTTCTGAAGCTAACGTATTGACGCGGCGGACCTTTGTGCGGACGCTGCTGGCGATGACGGGAACGGGCATGTTGACGGTGTATGGTGCCGGAGCTGCCGCGGTCAAACGCCCATTGCCGGTGATGGATTTGCGTTTCCTCGACCGCCAGGTGACACTGAAACGGCGCGGGATATGGACGTCCGCCGAGCCTCGAACCTGGCTGTTGCGGGAAGCTGGAGTGTTCTCGCGTATCACGGTCCACCATCAGGGGGCGGGACAGGCGTGCTCCCGCCATGAGAATGCGGTGGCTTCCGATATTGATGGCGTTTTCGGGGGGCATCGGCGGATCGGGTATGCGGATATCGGCTATCACTTCGTGGTGGATTTCGACGGGCGGGTCTGGGAGGCGCGTTCGCTTGCCTATGTGGGTGCACACGTGTCTGGGCAGAACGATGGGAATATCGGGGTTCTAGTGCTTGGGAATTTCAATCTGCAGAAACCCTCGACGCTGGCGCTGGATGCAGTCCGGGCACTGACCGGTGCACTGCGCACCCGGTTTTCCATCGCTGCGGATCAGCTTTACGGACATCGCGATCTCGGCGCCAGTCTTTGTCCAGGTCGACATCTCTATGACCGGATTGTGAAAATGCGCGGTGTCGCCATCGCCGCCAATAAACAGCAGCAGGAGGAGGAGTCATGATATCGAACGAGCGCATTGAAGCGGAATTGGACAATACCTTGGATCAAGCGGTTTTCCCGGCAGGAGTGCCTGCGCAGCGGGGGAAGGTTCGGGACTGGCTGTGCAAGGGAGATCAGCGGATCATTGTAACCACGGACCGGATTTCCGCCTTCGACCGGGTGCTGGGGACGATCCCGTTCAAGGGGCAGGTCCTGAATCAGTTGGCGGCCTTCTGGTTCGACGAGACCCGCCATCTGGTGCCGAATCA
>CAZGBW010000070.1:0-9940 GCA_964523995.1 uncultured Victivallales bacterium
GGTGAACGGGTTCACGGCGGGCGGCTGGCGCAAGCTGCCCCAGAGCGCCCTGGCGGGCGGGTGGTCGTTCTACGGCTTTCCCTACGCGTATTGTCCAGCCAATGGCTCCTGGTACTACCTCAACGAGCCGGATACCCAGTGGGTGGCCAACATGCGCACGGGAGCCTGGTCGCTCTTCGGCCGTTCCACGGCCCCCGCCGGCATGGTGCTCATCCCCGGCGGGACCAATGCGGGTTCAGACCCTGATCACGGAGCCTACAGCCTGACGGTGACCTCCTTCTACATGGACCGCTACGAGGTTAGCAAGGCGCTGTGGGACGAGGTGAAGAACTGGAATGGGGGCAACGGCTACAGCTATACCAACGCCGGATCGGGCAAGGCAACGAACCATCCGGTACACTCGGTCAACTGGTACGACGTGGTCAAATGGTGCAATGCGCGCAGCCAGAAGGAGGGGCGGACTCCGGTCTACTACACCGATGCCGCGATGACGCAGGTCTACAAGACCGGGCAGGTGTCGGAGCCCTACGTCAAGTCGTCGGCCACCGGCTACCGGCTGCCGACGGACGTGCAGTGGGAATATGCCGCGCGGGGCGGATTAATCGGGAAGCGGTTTCCGTGGGGGGACACGATCACGCACAGCCAGGCGAACTACTATAGTTGGGATTCCTTTAGTTACGATGTGAGCCCGACGCGGGAGTACCACCCGGATTCCGGCGCGTCGCCGCAAACGATGGCGGTGGGTACGATGGCGGTGGGTTCGTTTGCTCCGAACGGGTACGGCTTATACGATATTGCGGGAAACGTGTGGGAGTGGTGTTTCGATTGGCATCCCAGTTATGAGGGCTCTCGCCGCGTGGTTCGTGGCGGCTGTTGGATCAACCTCGCCGACCGCTGCCTGGTTGGTAATCGCGATCGCGACGCCCCGGGCGTCGCCTACGACTCCTTTGGCTTCCGGGCTGTCCTGCCCCCAGGTCAGCAGTGAGCGTCGAGCCCTGCCGGGGTGTTCGTTCGTTTTCGACTGGAAGGAGGGGCGAAAGGACACCTGGGCAGGGGAGGGGGAACGGGGCAGGGGGCGAAGCCCCATCGATGCAGTTGCTCAGGCACACCGGATCGGTTAACGAGAACGGCGACGAGAGCGCTGGACGAGGCGAAGAATAATCGTAATCCGTTCTCGTCGCCGTTCTCGTCCGCCAGTTTTTGCAAGAGCCTCGAATGTTTGGTTATCCAAAACAGGGCGTGCTGGTCAGGGTGCCGGCGGTGCCGCTGGCGATGCGGACAGGGCTTCATGGATGACCCTGGCAAGGGAGGGTCCGATGCCGGGAAGGGATGCGATGGCTTCCGGGGTGGCGGCGGCAAGTTGGCGAACAGAACCGAAATGATTCAGCAGCAATGCCTTGCGATTCTCTCCGATGCCGGGAATGTCGTCCAGCGCCGATTCCCGCAGGCGTTGGTTGCGAAGATGCCGGTGATAGGTGATCGCAAAACGATGGGCCTCGTCCCGCAACTGGCGAAGAACGAGCAGGGCTTTGGAATCCGCAGGCAGCTGGAGCGGCGGGCTATTCTCGTCACCGAGGATTTCCTCATGCCGCTTCGCCAGGCCTGCCGACGGGATCCCGGAGGCCTCGCGTATGGCGAGCGAGGATCGGGCCGCTCGAAGCTGTGTGATCCCTCCATCCACGAGGATGAGATCGGGAAGGGTTCCACCGGATTCCTGCAGTCCGCGGATGCGGCGCAGGATGACTTCCGCCATCATGGCGGGATCGTTGCTCCCGGAGACGGTCTTGATCCGGAACCGGCGATAGCGGTTCGGGGTCGGGACGCCGTCAACGGCACAGACCATGCTGGCGACTGCAAATGTACCCGAGATGTTGGAAATGTCGAAGGCCTCGATGAGGCGGGGCAGGGTGGGTAGCTTGAGGATCTCCTGCAGTTCCCCGATGCCTGCCAGCGCCGCGTCCTTACGCATCCGGACGGTGGGGGCGGCCCGGGCGTGCTGACGGATGACCCGGTCAAGCATCTGCAGGGTGTCGCGCAGGCCGGCGGCGCGTTCGAAATCGAGCTCGGCAGCGGCCTCCTGCATCCGGGATCGCAACTGCACCATCAGGTCCGGCCGTTTGCCGCGCAGGAAATCGCATGCGTCTTCAACGCGGCGGCGGTAGTCCTCCGCGCTGATCCGTCCGATGCAGGGAGCGGAACAGAACCGGACGATGTCGTTGATGCAGTGCTTATAGGTGGCGGCGTCCGGGACTGCCGGTGTGCATTTCCGGATACCGAAGTGCTTCTCGATAAAGTCAAGGGTGCTGCGAGCGGCGCTGGACGCGGCGTACGGACCGAAGTAGACGGCCCCGTCGTCGCGACGGATCCGGACGAGATCGAAACGCGGAACCGGTGCCTGCGGATCAATGCGCAGCAGGAGAAAACGCTTGTCGTCCTTGAAGGCGACATTATACCGGGGCCGGTACGTCTTGATCAGCTCGCCTTCTGTCAACAGGGCGGCCGCCTCGTTATGCACGACGATGATGTCGATATCGAAGACGCTGCGCACCAGTCCCCGCAGTTTCGGCGAGGCGCTTTTCAGGGTGGCATCGCGGAAGTAGGATTGCACCCGTTTGCGCAGCGAAACGGCCTTGCCGACGTAGATGATGCGTCCGCCGCGATCCCGCATCAGATAGCAGCCGGGCTTGTCGGGCAGTGTCTTGAGTTTTTCAATGACGCGTTCAGGCAGTTGCATCGGCATTCTGGTGGAACAGGCGCTGGAGAACGGATGCCAGCGCCTTCCCGGCTGCAGGTTTCATGACATACTCACGGATACCGGCTGCTTTGGCGCCATCGGCGTTGATGGAATCGCTGTAACCGGAGCACAGGATGATCGGAATCCCCGGGCGGATCGCAAGGATTCGCCTGGCGAGGTCGATGCCCGGCAGTGTCGGCATGGTCTGGTCGGTGATTACGGCATCAAAGCGTCCCGGATTCTCCTTGAAGGACTCGAGCGCCTTGACGCTGGACGTGAACGATTCGACCTGGAAGCCAAGCCAGCTCAGGGTGGTCTCGATCATCTTCGCGATGGATTCCTCATCATCGACAACGAGGATCCGCTGGTTGTTGCCCTGCTGGAGGCGTTGTTCCCCGCCGGATAGTTCCGGACTGATCAACTCCGGCGGGCAGGCTGGCAGCAGGATGGTGAACACGGATCCCTGGCCGGGCACGCTCTCGACATGGATCGCGCCTTCGTGCAGCGAAACGATACCATGCACGGTCGCCAGTCCCAGTCCGGTGCCATCCGCGCCATGCTTGGTGGTGAAGTAGGGTTCGAAAATCCGGCTCATGATGTCCGGCGTCATCCCGTGTCCGGTGTCGGATACGGCAAGCTCGACATAGGTCCCCGCCTGCAGGGCGATCTGCCACGGTGCCTTGCGCTCGTCAAGGGGCACGGTACGCAGCGACACATCAAGGATGCCGCCGTTGGCGCGCATGGCATGGCTGGCGTTGGTGCATAGGTTCATCATGATCTGATGCATCTGCGTGGTGTCGGCCATCACGGGCGGCAGATTCCCGACGATCGATTGCCGGATCTCGATGGTGGAGGGGAGTGTACCGCGCAGGAGTTGGAGCGATTCCTTCACGATGGGGCCGAGCAGCAGCGGCTGCCGATCCTGATCACGCCGGCGACTGAAGGTCAGGATCTCGGCTACCAGGTCGGCTGCCCGCTTTGAGGCCTTGAGGACATGCCGCAGGCTTTCCTCGACGGATGTCCCGGGAGCGACATCGCACAATCCCAGTTCGGTGTAGCCGATAATGGCGCTGAGGATATTGTTGAAATCGTGGGCTATACCGCCTGCCAGCGTACCGATCGCCTCCGTCTTCTGCGCATGGCGAAGTTGACGTTCCAATTGATGCTCGTAAGTCATGTCCCGTGCAGCGGAGACATAATGCAGGATGCGGTCATGCTCGTCATGAACCGGTGAGATGACCGTATCGAGTTCCAGCAGGGTGCCGTCCTTGCAACGGTTGGTGAACGTGCCTTGCCAGCTCTTCCCCGCGTGCAGGGTTTCGCTCAGCTTTCGGTAGAAGGCCTCGTCCTGGTGGTCGGTGCGGAACAAGCGCGGGGTTTTTCCGGCGAGGTCAAGAAGCGTGTAGCCCATCAATCGAATAAAGGCGGGGTTGATATAGATAATGCGGTTTTCCGCATCCGTGATCATGACCGCCTCGGCGGCTTGGTTCACAATGGCAGCAAACCGCTGAAGCTCGGCGCGGATACGGCTGCAGTCGCTATCGGCGTGCGCCAGGGTATCGCGTAGTCGCCGGATGACCTGTTGCCGGTTGATGAGGGTGACAAGCAGGATGACGATTATTCCCGCGAGAACGAGCAGGATTGAATGGATTCCGATGGGGGATGCTTCCAGTAGGCACATAGGGTACACTCTAGGGATAGAAGGCCAGCAGGTAAAGCAGAATGAAGCTCAGCAGCGCCCGTTACCGGTCGCCCTGGCGGCGCTGGAATCGAAACGTGTTTTCAGTGCTGTCAAGGCCGGTTCCCAACCGGTCGGATCCCTGGGGTTGCTGGCGGACGTCGGTCGGGGGGCGGGCAACGAACCGGTCATCCGCCTGGTTTGCGGCTGGAGGCACGGCTGCATTCACCTCGTCTGCCAGCCATCCCCAGCTCGGGCCTCCGTCCAGCCCCTCATTCAGTCCTGCCAGAATCCCGCGTTGCGCTGCCGTCCTGCCGCCGGGGTTGGCCCCCCCCGTCATGTTGCCAGTCCCGAACTCCGGGATACTGCTGTTTCCGCCGGTCATGCCATCGTTTGCTGGCAGCAGATCCTCGTTGCCCGGCAGGTCAGGGCGGCGGTGCAATCCCGCCAGGGCACCGGCGTCCAAATCATGCAGGATCACCGTCCTTGTCCCGTTTGAAGGGGTTCCGGACAGGGGCGTCAGGACTGGGCGTCCCGATACCGATGGCGTGGCACCGTCGCGCCCGGTTCCCCATACCCCCACGACCAGTGCCGTGGTGGCGATCACCAGTCCGCCGTATAACGACCGTTTCCCTCTCATGTGCGCTCCCCGCTCTCATCGGTCAGCTCGGGGCTGTCGGACGGATCTGGATCGTCCGATTCCTCGTCCTCGCCTTCCCGTCTGAATTTATCGTTTCCGCCGGCGATGACGATCGTCACCTCGCCTTTTGTCTTCTGGTTATCGAACTGCGCCGCCAGGGTCGAAAGATAGCCGCGCGAGACCCGTTCGAATTTCTTGGTCAGTTCCATACAGACTGCCGCTTCGCGGTCGCCCAGCGCCTCCCGGGCCGCCGCCAGTGTCTTGGCGATGCGGAACGGAGACTCGAAGATCACCAGCGTGTGGGGCAGATCCCGTTCCGCTTCGAAAAAACGGAGAATCGCCCCATGCTTGCGGGGTGGAAATCCCTTGAATGTAAAGCTCGAGGTTGGCAATCCCGACAAGATCAGGGCGGCGGTGACGGCCGATGGGCCCGGCACCACCTCCATGGACAGACCCTCCGAGGCTGCCAGACGGGCGATTCGATAGCCGGGGTCGCTCACGCCGGGAGCGCCTCCATCCGTGCAGACGGCCACCTTCCGGCCCTGGCGCAACCGTTCCATCAAACGCCCGGCCCCCCGCTCCTCCATGGGGTCGCGGTATGAAAGCAGCTCTGCCGGATGAGGGATCTCGAAATGCGTCAGCAGCGCTCGTGTGCGCCGTGTATCCTCACAAGCAATCACATCCGCCTCCCGCAGGGCCCGCACGGCCCGCGGCGTCATATCCTCGAGATTCCCGATCGGTGTTGTCACAAATGTCAGCATAGCGTTCCCCTGTCTACCAAGACCATAGCGCGACCTGCATCGATTTACAAGGGTTCAGGGGGGTGGCGTCTTAAACGCAGTTTCCAACGGCCGCGGCGGAGTTTCGAGACCGAAGAGCCGCCTGAAAACCCCTTGTAACGAAGGGGCGGGACGGAGCCCGACCCGCCAAATCCCCGATGACCGGTTGTTTGCGCAACTGGACGGACGACCTCCGTGTCGTCCACCGGGGTTTTGCAAGTGACGCCTTCAGCGTGAGTAGGGTCGTTGTCGTGATGTCAGCGGCCTTCAGGATGCCCGCTCAAGCGCATCCAGCTGGATCCTCCCGTCACGTCGCCGCCGCGGCGGCCGGCGGGGTATACACGCGCGTCGCCAGCTCCCGGTCGATCATGAACAGACCCCCGCCCGCCGGGCCGGCGAGTTTGAGCTGGTCGATGATCCGATTGCCGTTCTCTTCCTCTTCCACCTGCTCGTTGACAAACCACTGCAGGAACACTTCGGTGGCATGGTCCTTTTCCTTCACGGCGAGATCCACCAGGCCGTTGATCGAGGCGGTCACGAATTTCTCATGAGCCAAACCCTTTTCAAAAAGATCAAGGGCGGACTTGTAGACCTGCTCTGGCTTGGCGATCGCCTCGAGGCTCAACGATGCACCCTGCCGGAGAAGATACTGGTAGAAGCGCTGGATATGGGCCAGTTCCTCCTGTGTCTGCACGAAGAACCAGTTTCCGGCCCCCGGCAGTCCGTTGCGCTCTGCCCAGCCCGACATTCCCAGGTAGAGATACGCCGAGAACAGTTCCTTGTTGATCTGCTCGTTAATCGCCTTGCTCATTTGCTTGCTGATCATGTTATTCCTCCTATTGCTGTTTGTTGTTCCATAGCCTGCTGTGATTCTCGATGGCCTTCTGCGCGAGGACCCGGCCTGCCTCGCGACACGCTTCCAGATCGTCCGCTTTCGGGACAAACTGCACGTGCAGTGCCGGCCTCGTCAGTTCCATCCGCATCTCCTTGAGATAGTCTTCCACCTCCGTCGGCCCCCCGTTTTTCGACCAGCCGTAAGACCCGAAGGCGAAGCCGACCTTGTTCATCGGCTTCAGGCCCTTCCAATACGTCAGCACGGAGGCCATCTGGGGCATCAGTGTCATATTCAATGTCGGGGATCCCACGGCCACACCGGAGGCGTCAAGTATCTCGGTCGCCAGTTCCGTGATGTGCGATGCGTTGACGTTGAAAACGCGAACATCCACCCCGCAATCCAGCACACCCTTGACAATCGCGTTGGCCATCATTTCGGTGCTCTTCCACATCGTGTCGAACACCACCAGCACCTTGCGCGCGGGCTTGTGCTGTGTCCAGTCGTCGTAAGCCTTCAGGATGGTTCCGATGTTCTTGCGCCAGATGACGCCATGACTGGGGGCGATCATCTCGATCGCGAGACCGCCAGCCGCCGCCAGGGTTGCCCGGATCGAGCGGGCATAGAGCATGACAATGTTGGCGTAGTAGGTCTTCGCCTCGGCCATGATGACATTCAGATCCTCGGTGTCGTCAAATCGCGTGGCCGACGC
The DNA here is from genome assembly GCA_964523995.1 of uncultured Victivallales bacterium. Lineage (GTDB taxonomy): Bacteria > Verrucomicrobiota > Kiritimatiellia > UBA8416 > UBA8416 > UBA8416. Next base: position 7,376 of record CAZGBW010000070.1, read on the forward strand.
AAAATGCTGCCCGAAGGCATCCATCGAGAAGAGCAGTTTCTCTTCAGGCACATAGGTGAACATGGATTCCGGCCAATGCACCATCGGGGTTTCCAGGAACTCGACACTGCGCCGCCCCAGCGAGATCCGGTCGCCGGTCTTGACGATCTTGAATCGCCATCCGGCGGTATCGTAATGCATGTCCAGCGCCTTGCGGCATTTCTCGTCGCACACCAGCGTTGCATTCGGGCAGGCCTGCATCACGGCGGGCACGCTGCCCGAATGGTCAGGTTCCGCGTGATTGACGATGAGATAATCCACCTTCTCGAGCGGAATATGCGCCTGGATGTTCTCCAGCAGCGTTGCCGCATGCGGGGCCTTGACCGAATCAATCACCGCGTTCTTATCATCCAGCATCAGATAGGCGTTGTACGTGGAGCCCTTCCCGGTCTTGTAGCCGTGAAAATCCCGTACATTCCAGTCCACATATCCGATCCAGAAGATCCCGTCCTTCAGCCTTGTGTCCATCCTTCACGCTCCTACTTCTTCAGCAAATCCTTGAGATGTGTCACGTAGGCCGCGGGACCGCCGGGCCGGTATCCGGTGCGGGCCAGTTCTTTCCCGGTGGCGTCCACAAGCACGATCGTGGGATATCCCTCGATGTTGAATTGCTTTGCCAGCGCCTGATTGGCGGAAGCCTCGGCTTCGGGCAGTTTTTTCCGCGGGAAATCAATTTTGACGAGAATCAGGCTATCCTTGGCATACCCCTGGAATTCCGGCTGCGAAAAGACTTCCTTATCGAGCTTTATGCACCAGCCACACCAGTCCGAACCGGTGAAATCCACCAGGATAGGAACGCTTTTCGCGGCAGCCTGTTCCTTTGCCTTCGCGAAATCGGTGATCCATAAATCGCCATCCGCCGCCAGAAGCGGTGCAGCAAACGCGCATACAGCGACGAGCACAGCACTAAGTGTTTTCATATCCGAATCTCCTCCTTGTTGTTTTTTACCACCGTAGACCGTTCAATGAGCAGTAGCATAGCGTGATTGACAATGTCGAACAAGCCGATATTTCCTTACACCGGAAGATAAAAAAGGGGCGTCGTCAAGACGCCCCTTTTCTGCCGGCAATGGACAATCGATCACTCGCCGTATTTGATGCTGGCGGCCGTGCGCAGGGTTTCCAGGTAATCCTGTACGGCGGTCTGCTTCCCCTGCATGGTGAGCTGTTCGCTGATATCGGCCTTGGCGTCCTCCAGGGAACGATCCCCGGCAGCCTGCTTCTTCAGAACCTGCACGATGTGGAATCCGAAGGGCGTCTCGATGACCGGTCCGATCGCGTTAATCTCCTGCGTAAAGGCGGCATCTTCAAACGCCGGCACCATCTGCCCGCGCGCGAACGTTCCGAGGTCTCCACCCCGTTTGCCGCTGGGGCAGTCGGAATGCTCACCCGCCGCCGCTTCAAAGGTCACCGTTCCCTCGACAAGCTTACTGCGGATGTCCTCCAGCTTCTTCTTGGCGGCGGCCTTGGCCTCCGGCGTGCCTTCCGTCTCGGTCTTGATCAGGATATGGCGGGCGTGGATGGACTCGGGCACCGTGAACATTTCCTTATTCGCCTCGTAATAGGCCTTCACCTGCTCGTCCGTTGCGGAAGGAACGGCCACGGTCTTCGTCTCCAGCAGCTTACGGATCCGGATGTCGGCTCCGACGTCGGCGCGAAGCTTGTCCATCGCAATGCTGCGCTCCTTCATGATGCTCTCTAGCGTCACGCCTTCCGGAAGGGTTTCCCGGATGCCGGCGATAAACTCATCCACTTCGGCGTCCGTCGCCTCGACCTTTTCGGCTTTCGCGGCCGCCGTGAGCAGTTTCTGGCTCACGTAGCGATCCACGACGCGTGACTCCATCTGCTGGCGGATCATGACCGCCTGCTCAGGCGGCATGGCTGCAAACTGCGGGGAGGCTGTGATCATATCAAGCTCCTTGTCGAGCTCTCCACGGGTCAGCGATTCGCCATTGACCGTCACCACGCTTGCTCCCGGTGCCTGTGCCGGTGCTGGAATGGCCACGGGCGCCGATAGCGTTGCCTGCGGTTCCGCGGCGGCCTTCTGTTCATCCTTGCATCCAACAAATAGACCCGCCGTCATTGCACAAACCGCCACGACCGTCATTGTCCTGCTCTGCATCATTTTCTCCCTGGGTTCTTCACTATTTTCTGCCTAATTCCGAAACGATGGCCGGATAGCCTACCATGTGACCGTCCGTGATGCAATCCCCAAAACCGAATGCGTGCGCGAGAAAAACGCAACACCGGTACGGTTGCCGCGGCCGCGCGTCATGCCTCTCCAGCCGGTTCCCTCCTGGAATCTTTTTCTCGCTGTTTTGCCGGTCTTGATGTATCAAGCGGACAACATGTTTGAAATCGTCATACCGACCTTGCTACCGATATTCCTCATGATCACGCTGGGGTGGGGTCTGCATGTGCGCCGATTACTACCGGAAGACTTTTTCACCGGGCTGAACACGCTGACTTTTTACATCGGCCTGCCCGCGCTGCTGCTGGTCGGTATCGCCACCTCGCCGATCCAGC
>CAZGBW010000071.1:0-9903 GCA_964523995.1 uncultured Victivallales bacterium
AGCCTCCTGGATGACCGTGAGCGTCTTGAGGCCGAGGAAGTCCATCTTCAGCAGTCCGATCTCCTCGATGGGCTCCTTGGCAAACTGGGTGACGGGCTGCTTGTCCTTGTCAATCCCGAGCGGGCAGATGTTGATCAGCGGCTGTTCGCCGATCACGACGCCTGCGGCATGCGTGCCGGGATTGCGGTAAAGCCCTTCCAGGACGGGTGCATATTTGAGGATCTGCTGAAGATCGGGGTCCTGCATTGACGCCTTCTTGAAGTCCGGGTTGTCCTCGAGCGCCTTCTTGAGCGTCATCTTCGGGTCTTCCGGAATCATCTTGGCCAGATCGTTGCATTTGCCGAAGGGGATCTCGAGAACACGGCCGACATCCCGGATGACGGTCTTCGCCCCGAGCGATCCGAAGGTGATGATCTGGGCCACGTGATCGGTGCCGTACTTCTGCTTGACGTAGCGGATGACCTCCTCGCGGCGGGCCTGGCAGAAGTCGATGTCGAAGTCGGGCGGGGAGACGCGGTCCGGATTCAGGAACCGCTCGAAGATCAGGTTGTAGCGCAGGGGGTCGATGCTGATGATCCCGAGCGCATAGGCGACGATACTGCCGCCGCCGGAGCCGCGGCCCGGACCGACCGGGATGCGGTTCTCGTGGGCGAAGCGGATGAAATCCCAGACAACGAGGAAATAGTTGACGAACCCGGTCTTCTCGATCACGCCGATTTCCTTGTCGAAGCGCTCCATGATCTCGTGTTCGCGAGCGGTGGCGGGGTTCTCCGGGTCGGGGATATCGTACAGGTCCTTGAGCCCCTCGTGGCCGAGCTGGATGAGGTATCCTTTCTGCGTCATGCCCTCGGGCACGGTGAACGTGGGGAAATGGAGTTTGCCGAATTCGATTTCCACATTGCAGCGCGCGGCGATATCGGCGGTGATATCCACGGCGCCCGGAAACTCGGAAAACAGCGCGTCCATCTCCTCGCGGGTGCGGAAGTAGAACTGGTCCGTGCTGTAGCGCATGCGCTTGGGGTCGCTGCGGGTGGTGGCGGTCTGCAGGCAGAGCATGATGTCATGGGCCTCGGCGTGCTCGCGCTTCAGGTAATGCACGTCGTTGGTTGCCACCAGCGGCAGCCCGGTTCTCCTGGAGAGTTCGAGCATATGCCGGTTCACCTTGCGCTGCTCGAGGATACCATGATCCATGATTTCGATGAAGAAGTTGTCCTTCCCGAAAATATCGGCGTAGGTGCCGGCGACGTTGGCTGCGCCGTCGACGTCGCCCTCCACCAGGTGGTGTGCCACTTCGCCGTGCAGGCAGGCCGAGAGACCGATGATTCCCTCGGCGTGTCCGGCGAGCAGCTCCCGGTCGATGCGGGGTTTATAGTAGAAACCCTCCAGGTGGGCCTTGGAAATGAGATAGCTGAGATTGCGGTAGCCGATGTTGTTCTCGGCCAGCAGCACGATATGGAACGTGGAGCGCTGCGAGCCGGGGTCGCGGTCGTGGCGGCTGCCGGTGGTGATATAGGCTTCGCACCCGATGACCGGGTTGATGCCCCGATCCCTGGCCTTCTTGTAGAACTCGATGGTTCCATACATGACGCCGTGGTCGGTCATGGCCACGGCGGGCATATTGAGATCCACGGTCCGCTGGATCAGGTCGTCAATGCGGCAGGCCCCGTCGAGCAGGCTGTAGGCGGTGTGGAGATGGAGATGGACAAATGGTTTTGACATGCCGCCCATCATAGCGTTTCCGGGGCACGCGGGAAAGACCGAATTGCGGGTGGGGCAGGAAATCCGGCGCGGTGTCCCCGGCGGTGGCGGTTCGTTAAAAAAAGAAGCCCCTCCGCGGGGGAGGGGCTTCTTCTTCGGTTCGTGTGCGGGTCGCTTAGCAGCCAAGCCGCTTTTTCAGCGCCGCGAGCTGATTCCACATCCGCTGCGGCACCTGATCCTTGCCGAATTTGGCGAGGAATTCCTCCACATCGGGCATTTCGGCCTGCCAGGCGGGGATATCCACGCGAAGCAGTTCCTTGACCTCGGCAGGGGAAATCTTCAGGCCGGAGACGTCGAGCGCTTCCGGGGCCGGAACCATGCCGATCGGCGTATCGACCGCGGCGGCCTTGCCTTCCACGCGCTCGCACATCCACTTGAGGACGCGGGCGTTCTCGCCGAATCCCGGCCATAGCCATTTGCCTTCCGGTGATTTCCGGAACCAGTTCGTGTAGAATATCTTCGGGGCCTTGGAGCCGAGCTTGTCGCCCATCTTGAACCAGTGCGCGAAGTAATCGGCCATGTTATAGCCGCAGAACGGCAGCATGGCGAACGGATCGCGACGCATCTTGCTCTTGACGTCAAGGGCGGCGGCCGTGGCTTCCGAGGCGGCCGTGGCACCCATGTACACGCCGTGGTCCCAGCTCAGGGACTGGGTCACCAGCGGGATGACGGACGTACGGCGCCCGCCGAAGACAAAGATGTCGATCGGCACGCCGGCAGGATCCTCCCAGTCCGGGCAGATCACCGGGCACTGCTTGGCCGGGGCGGTGAAGCGGGCGTTCGGATGCGCTCCCTTCTCGCCGGAGGCCGGTGTCCATTCGCGACCCTTCCAGTCAATCCCATGCAGGCAGGGATCGTCCATATCCTCCCACCAGATGTCCTTGTCGTCCGTCAGCACGCAGTTCGTGAAGATGGTATTCTTCTGGATGGACCGCATGGCCATCGGATTGGATTTGTAGGAGGTTCCCGGCGCGACGCCGAAGAAGCCCGCCTCGGGGTTGATCGCCCGCAGCGACCCATCGGGTCCGACCTTCATCCAGGCGATATCGTCGCCGATGCACTCGCATTTCCATCCGGGGATGGTCGGCTGGAGCATGGCGAGGTTGGTCTTGCCGCAGGCGGAGGGGAAGGCGGCCGCGATGTGGAATTTGCGGCCGGCGGGGTTCGTCAGGCGGAGGATAAGCATGTGCTCGGCCATCCAGCCCTCGCGGCGCGCCATGTTCGAGGCGATCCGCAGCGCCAGGCACTTCTTGCCGAGCAGCGCGTTGCCGCCGTAGCCCGAACCGAAACTCCAGATGGTGTTGGTCTCGGGGAAGTGCGTGATATACTTCTTCTCGATCGGTGCGCAGGGCCATGGAACGTCCTTCTGGCCCGGAGCCAGCGGGAGTCCGTTGGAGTGGACGCAGGGGATGAACTCGCCATTGGCGCCGAGCGACTCCAGCACCTTGGTTCCCACGCGGGTCATGATGTGCATGTTGTTCACCACATAGGCGCTGTCGGTGATCTCGATGCCGATCTTGGAGATCGGCGAGCCGATCGGACCCATGCTGAAGGGAATGACATACATGGTGCGACCGCGCATGCTGCCCTTGTAGAGGCCCTTCATGGTCGCCCTGATCTCATCGGGGGCAATCCAGTTGTTCGTCGGGCCTGCTTCCCCCTTCGACTCGGAGGCGATATAGGTGCGGTCCTCCACGCGCGCCACATCCGAGGGATCGGAGCGGAAAAGCACGCAGCCGGGGCGTTTTTCCGGGTTCAGCGGGATGGCGGCCCCCGCATCAATCATCATCTTTTCCAGCCGGTCGTATTCGGCTTTTGATCCGTCGCACCAGACCACCTGGTCCGGGGTGCACATGGCGGCGATCTCGTTCACCCATGCGATGAGTTTCGTGTTCTTCGTCGGTGCTGTCATTGTGTTCAATACCTTCCTGTTGCTGTCTGTTTCCGATTCGCCGTATTTCCCACGCTTATGGCTGGGAAAACGGTTGATAATGAAGCTGAGAGTCCGCATCTGAGCGGCCGTGGCGGCATGCCCGCGTGGCCAGTTAGACTCGTGTCTCTTTAGCGTCTATGGCCGATGAAACCTATCAGCGCGGCGTTCGCCTGTCAAGTATTTCCTTTGCATTTTTTGCGATTTGGCGCGATTTACGATTGAATGTTGTCGTGATGTCCGGTAGTATGCTGCGCATCACGTATCATTCTGGTAAGACATTGCGGCGATGGGGGTGCTTGATGATCCACGCCGCGTTCATAGGGCGGGACGACGATGAATGATTATCCATTTGAGCCGGTAGCCGTGAACTGGAAGCGGCCGCCTGTTGATCGCGCGATCATGCGGCAGTGCACGCAGCGAAGTGACATCAAGGGTCTGCTGCATTGCCTGGGATCGCTGGCGATCCTGGGCGCATCGGGCGCGCTTGCCTACCTGATGTTCAGTGCCGGGCGCTGGGGTTGGATGGCGGTGGCGCTGTACATCCACGGCGGTCTGCATGCCTTCCAGCCGCAGACGCATGAACTGAGTCATGGCACCCTGTTCAGGACACGCTGGATCAACAGTTTGTTCCGGCGGATTTTCGGCCTGGTATTCTGGACCGGCAACAGTGCGCTCTACCGGATGAGCCATGAGTATCATCACCGGTACACGCTGCACCGGAAGAGCGATGGGGAAGTTATTCTTCCGATGCCTGAAGTCCCGGAGGCTGTCCTTCATTCCGCCATCCGGGTTGTGGACGTCACCGCGGTGCTGATCACCCTCTACGATCAGATTTATTTCCTATTCAAACCGTTCGAGAATAATCCCCGGCGCGGCACCTGGCTTCGGTACGCGTATGTCAACAGCACCCGTGAGCGCCAGCGCGACCTGTACTGGACGCATGTGTCGCAGCTTCTGTTTCATGCGCTATTCAGTGCGGCATCCATTGCCTCCGGTCATTGGTTCCTCATCGTGGTGGTGACGCTGCCCGGGTTCTACGGCGGCAAGTGGTACTCCACGTGGGTGCATGACACGATGCATGTCGGACGCCAGCCCGAGACGGATGATTTCCGTCTCTGCTGCCGCAGTGTGCGGCTGGATCCGGTGACCTCGTTTCTCTACTGGCACATGGAGTTCCATACGGAGCATCATACGTTCCCCGGCATCCCCTGCTATAACCTGAAACGGTTTTACAACCTGACCCGCGAACACTGGGAGCCACCGATGTCGCTCGTTGCCGCCTGGCGCGAGATGCACCGCAAGAGCCGCGAGCACCTATGCTTGCCGGTGAAGGATGCGCCGCCCGCCGCCTGAACGCCGCGCGGGCAGACCGCATCGCCCCGGCTGGCGGTGGTTGCCTGGCGGGGCATCCTTTTCACAATCCGTGTTTTAATCGCCGTTGACGGGCGGCGCATGTCCGCGTACGTTTCCCGCCATCTATCGTGTTCCCGCCTTGTTGCGGACAGATGCATCAGGCGGGCTTCGTGATCAAACCGGTAACTAGAATGGTTATTAAGGAGGTTTCATGAGCGCACAGGTATGGGAACTGCTGGATCGCAAGGGCAAATCCGTCATCAGCGTGGAGGCGTCGTCAACGGCTTACGAGGCTGTGAAGGTGATGGCCGAGAACAACATCGGCTGCGTCCTTGTCGTGACCAAGACCGGGACCGTTTCCGGAGTCTGCGCCGAGCGCGACATTTTCCGCAAGGTGATTCTGGAAGGCAAGAACGCCAAGAAGATCGAGGTGCGCGAGATCATGACGCCGAAGCGCCGGCTGATTACCGTGTCGAAGAACACCTCGCTGACCGAGTGCATGGACCTGATCACGGAGAAGCGTGTCCGCCATCTGCCGGTGGTCAATGAGGCAGGCAAGCTCGAAGGCATGATCTCGATCGGTGACGTGGTCAAGGCGCTGAGCACCGAGAAGGAGCTGATGATCAAGCAGCTCGAGCACTATATCGGCAGTTCCCTGTAGGGGATACCCAACCCAGGAGATGCACATGACGGAAACCAAATGCGGGTGCTGTACCCAGTGTGACGAGCCGGACGAGGCGGCGTTGATGGTCCGGCTGGATGAGATCCTGCCGGAGTATGTGGATAAGCCGGGCGGCCTGATACCGGCCCTGCAGGTCTGCCAGCGCCTGTTCGGCTACCTGCCGAAGGCGGCGCTGGAGCGGATCAGCGAGGCGTTCGGGAAACCCTACAGCGAAGTGGCTGGCGTGGTCAGTTTCTATTCCTTCTTCTCGACGGTGCCGCGCGGGAAGCATCTGGTGCGCGTCTGCCTGGGAACGGCCTGTTATGTGCGCGGGGGCAAGGAGGTTCTCCAGGCGTTGAAGAAGGTTCTGGCGCTGGAGGTGGGGGAGACGACCGAGGACCGGCAGTTCTCGCTGGATGTGGGGCGCTGTTTCGGGGCGTGCGGGCTGGCGCCGGTGATCATGGTTGATGACGATGTGCACCAGCGGGTCAAGCCCGCGAAGGTGGGCGAACTGCTGGCGCGTTATGCGGAACCGGCTGCATCTGTCGGGGAAGGAGCGGGGGCATGAGTGCAAGAAAGATTAAGAGTGTGGATGCGCTGTGCGCCTGGCGGGACGAGCTGAAGGGGCAGTCGGCGAAGGTGGCGGCGACGCGCGAGCCGCTGATGATCTGTATCGGGGGAAGCTGCCTGGCGTCGGGGGCGCTGAAGGTCAAGGCGGCGCTGGAGGCGGAGCTGAAGGTGCAGGGGATGGAGGATCGGGTCTCGCTGGTCGGCACGGGGTGCATGGGACCCTGCGTGCAGGGGCCGGTGATGCTGGTCGGGCGCGACCGGACATTCTACCAGGGCGTCAAGCCCGAGGATGCGGCCGATATCGTCGGGCATCTGAAGACCGGGGCGGTGGTGGATCGGCTGATTACCAAAAGCGCGGACGGCAAGGTTCCCTATCCGTGCCGCAGCGATATTGATTTCTTCAAGCGGCAGACGAAGATCGTCCTGCGCAACTGCGGGACGATCGATCCGGAAAGCATCGGGGATTATGTCGCGCATGATGGTTACCAGGCGCTGGCGAAGGTGCTGGGCACGATGGATTCGGCGGCGGTGATCGAGCAGATGAAGCGCTCCGGTCTGCGCGGGCGCGGGGGGGCGGGGTTCCCGACCTGGATGAAGTGGGGGTTCACGGCCAAGGCCAAGGACGACACCAAGTACGTGCTCTGCAATGGTGATGAGGGCGACCCCGGTGCCTACATGGACCGCAGCGTGCTGGAGGGCGATCCGCACAGCATCGTCGAGGGAATGGCGATTGCCGCCTTTGCGGTGGGATCCTCGCAGGGGTACGTGTATGTGCGGGCGGAGTATCCGCTGGCGGTTGAGCGGTTGCAGAAGGCGATTGACGCGGCCAAGGAGCACGGGTTGCTCGGCAAACGGATCCTCGGCTTCGATTTCTCCTTTGATCTCGAGATCCGGATGGGGTCGGGGGCGTTTGTATGCGGTGAGGAAACCGCACTGATCGCCTCGATCGAGGGCAAGCGCGGGGAGCCGCGCCCGCGGCCCCCGTTCCCGGCGCAGAAGGGGCTGTGGGGGAAGCCGACGCTGCTGAACAATGTGGAGACCTACGCCAATGTCGCCGCGATCATCAGCAAGGGCGGTGACTGGTATGCCTCGTACGGCACGGACAAGAGCAAGGGCACGAAGGTCTTTGCACTGGCCGGGGCGGTGCGCAACACCGGGCTGGTGGAGGTGCCGGTGGGAACGTCGCTGGGCGAGCTGATCTACGATATCGGTGGGGGCATCATCGGCAACAAGGCCTACAAGGCGGCGCAGATCGGCGGGCCTTCGGGCGGCTGCATCCCGAAGCAGCACCTGAACGTGCCGCTGGATTACGAATCGCTGATCGAGCTCGGGGCGATCATGGGCAGCGGCGGGCTGATCGTGATGAACGAGGACACCTGCATGGTGGACGTGGCCCGCTTCTTCATGGAGTTCGTGCAGGAGGAGTCCTGCGGCAAGTGTTCGCCCTGCCGGGTCGGGACGAAGCGGATGCTGGAGATCCTGGAACGGATCTGCAGCGGGCAGGGGAAAATGGAGGACATTGACACCCTGATCGAACTGGGCACGTTCATCAAGGACGCCTCGTTGTGCGGCCTGGGGCAGACGGCCCCGAATCCGGTGCTGTCCACGCTGCGGCATTTCCACCACGAGTACGTGTCGCACATCCGTGACCGTCATTGCGAGGCGGGCGTGTGCGCCGGGCTGGTGCGGGCACCGTGCCAGAGCGCCTGTCCGGCCGGAGTGGATATCCCGGGGTTCGTCTCCCTGGTGGGCGAGAAACGCTATGCGGAGGCGTTGCGATTGCACCGCGAGCGCAATCCGTTCGCCGCGATCTGCGCGCGGGTGTGTTTCCACACCTGCGAGGACCGCTGCCGGCGCTCATCGCTGGATGACAGTGTCTCCATCCGGGGGATCAAGCGGTTCATGGTGGATCAGGAAGTCACGGTGCAGAAGCCGGAATGCCGCGAGAATGCGGCCAATGCGGCCCGCAAGGTGGCTATTATCGGGGCCGGGCCGGCAGGGCTGTCCTGCGCGTACTTCCTGGCACGGCTGGGCTACAAGCCGGTGGTGTTCGAGCGCGAGTCGCGTCCGGGCGGCATGCTGGTGCAGGCGATTCCCGCGTACCGGCTGCCGCGCGAACTGGTGGCCCGCGAGATCCGCATGATCGAGTCCATCGGCGTGGAAATCCAGACCCAGAAGGCCCTTGGCAAGCAGTTCACGCTACAGAGCCTGCGTGGCGAGGGATACGAGGCGGTGTGCATCGCGCTTGGCGCCCCGGATGGCGTGATGTTGAAGATCGAGGGTAGCGACGCGCCGAATGTGGTCGAGGCCATGAGCTTCCTTCGGGAGTACAACATCCGCGGGTCGGTGCCGGTCGGTAAGCAGGTGGTGGTGATTGGCGGCGGCAACGCCGCGATCGATGCCGCCCGCACCGCGCTGCGGCTGGGGTCCGAGAAGGTCACCATCCTGTACCGGCGCACGCGCGAGGAAATGCCTGCCTACGCGGAGGAGATCGAGGCGGCCATTGAAGAGGGCGTCGGAGTCGAGTGCCTGATGGCGCCGGAGTCGTTCGATCGCAAGGATGGCAAGGTGACGGGGGTCCGTTGCCGTCCGATGCGGCTGGGAGAGTTTGACCGCTCCGGGCGTCGCCGTCCGGAGGCGGACGAGCAGAAGACCACCGTGGTTCCCGCCGACCAGGTGATCCTGGCGATCGGGCAGAGGCTGGATGCCGCCGCCCTGCTGGGTGGCGAGGTGGCGCTGACCGAGAGCGGCTGGGTGAAGGCCGAACCGGTGACGGGGCAGACCTCGGTGGACTGGGTGTTTGCCGCGGGTGACGCCGTCGCGGGGCCGTGGTCGGTTGTCGGGGCGATTTCCGCCGGCGAGCAGGCTGCGGTGGGCATGGATCGGTTCCTGACCGGTTCGAGGCACGCGTTCTGGCGGCAGTACCAGGAGGTGCAGACCAACTATGATCCGGATGCCGATCCGGCGATGTATCCGCGGACGAAGATGCCGGAAATGCCGGTGGAGCGGCGGCGGAACAACTTTGACGAGGTGGAGCAGTCCTGGAATGAGAGCACGGCCGTACGCCAGGCGAAGCGATGCCTGCGCTGTGATTACGGCAAATGCCTGGAACATGCGGAATAGGAGCGGATATCATGGCGACATTGACGATCAACAACAGAAAGCTGACGGTACCCGACGGCATCATGCTGCTCAAGGCGGCGGAGCTGGCGGGCATCAAGATCCCGACGCTGTGCAATCTCGAGGGCCGCGACGCGATCGGCGCCTGCCGTGTCTGCGTGGTTGAGGTGGAGGGGGCCCGGACGCTGGCGGCGGCCTGCTCGACGCCGGTGGCGGAGGGGATGAACGTGCATACCAACAGCCTGCGGGCACGGGAGGCGCGCCGGAAAACCGTGGAGCTCCTGCTGTCGGAACACGATGGCAACTGCCAGACCTGCAACCGCAACCAGAACTGCGAATTGCGGCAGGTGGCCGACGGGATGAGCATCGAGCGGGTGACGTACGAGGGGGCCAAGGCCCCGGTGCGGATAGACGACAGCACGCCGGCGCTGGTGCGTGACAACTCCAAGTGCATCAAATGCCGCCGGTGTGTCACGGTCTGCGCGGAGACGCAAGGAGTCGGGGCGCT
>CAZGBW010000072.1:0-9765 GCA_964523995.1 uncultured Victivallales bacterium
AACTGCGTGCGGCGGGTCACAACCTCGAAGCGGTGATCCACGAAACAGCGCAGGATGTCGTGCAGGTTCATCACCTTGGGACGCCCGCCATCCAGCGCCAGCATGATGGCGCCGAAGGTGGTCTGCATCTGGGTGTGCTTGAAGAGATTGTTGAGGATCACATCGGCGATGACGCCCTTCTTCAGTTCAATGACAATCCGCACCGGCTCGCGGCTGCTGGATTCGTCGCGCAGATCGGAGATCCCCTCGATGATCTTGTTCTGGACCAGTTCGGCAATGTTCTCAATCAGGCGGGCCTTGTTGACCGTATACGGCAGCTCGTTGACGATGATGACTTCCCGGTCGTTCTTCTTCTGCTCCACCGTGGCCCGGCCCCGGATGCGGATCAATCCGCGTCCGGTCTGGTACATCTGGCGGATCGGGCCCAGACCGCAGACCAGGCCGTAAGTCGGGAAGTCCGGCCCCTTGATATGCTGCATGAGGTCCTCGACGGAGCATTCCGGATTGTCGATATACAGGAGGATGCCATCCACCAGTTCGCCCAGATTGTGCGGCGGGATGTTGGTGGCCATGCCCACGGCGATGCCGGTGGAACCGTTCAGCAGCAGGTTCGGCAGCTTGGCCGGCAGGACAAGCGGCTGCAGCAGCGATTCGTCATAGTTGGGACCGAAATTGACGGTTTCCTTGTCGATATCCTCAAGCAGCTCCTCCGCGTGCCGGTCCATGCGGACTTCGGTGTAACGCATGGCGGCCGCGGAATCGCCGTCCCGGGAACCGAAGTTACCCTGTCCCTCGATCAGGGGCGCGCGCATGGCCCAGTCCTGCGCCATGCGGACCATGGTGTCGTAGACGGCCGTGTCGCCATGGGGATGGTACTTGCCGATCACATCACCGACCACGCGGGCGGATTTCTTGTAGGGGCGGTTATGGGTGTTGCCCAGTTCGCGCATGGCGAAAAGCACGCGCCGATGCACCGGTTTAAGCCCGTCCCGGGCGTCCGGCAGGGCGCGCGAGGCGATCACGCTCATGGCGTAATCAATGAAAGAGGTGCTCATCTCCTCTTCAATCTGGATCGGTCTGATGTTTCCGTCGAATGTGGTATCCATAGCAAAAATCCGTCTTAAATATCGAGGTTTCGGACGTTCAGGGCGTTCTGTTCAATAAAAAGGCGCCGCGGCTCGACCTCATCGCCCATGAGGACGGTGAACATCTCGTCGGCCTTGACGGCATCCTCCAGCATCACACGCAGCAGTTTGCGTGTTTCCGGTTTCATCGTGGTCTCGTAAAGCTGATCCGGATTCATTTCCCCCAGGCCTTTGTAGCGCTGGATGGTGAGCCCCTTGCGTCCGATGTTACGCACGCAGCCCAGCAATTCCGGCAGCGAATGGATGGGAACGCCTTTGGCCGTCTCCTCATCCGTCCCGGTCAAGGTGGCGAACGGGGTTTCATGGTGCTGGTAGAGACTGGCGCTGAACCCCTGCTCTTCCAGGGTCTTCAGCAGCCGTTCGATCTGGGTGGACGCGAAGATCTCGACCCATTTGAACGTGCCGTCATCCGCCGGGGCGCTGTTCTCCGCCGTGTGGGCTCCCGCCTCCACCGCGTGCCCCATGCGCCGCTCGGTCTTCTCGCGCAGCGTCTTGAGGTCGGCATCGTTATGGACATAGTGGGTCTCGTCAATCCCGTCGCCGGTGATGCTGACGCGGTAGCGCGGCAGTTCGCCGGTCTCGGGCCGGCGCATGCCCAGGAACGTGTCCAGCGCGATTCCCTTGCGGGAGAGCGCCAGGGTGCGCTGCTCGATGCTCGTCAGGATCTTCAGCAGCTCGGACAGCGGTTCGCCCTGCAGGGTGCGGTTGTCGGTGGTCTGCACGCTGACCTCATTGACCCCCAGGTCGAGAAGCTGGCGGGACAGTTCCTCGTCGGAGTCTATGTACTGCTCGTGTTTCTTGCGGGCGATCTTGTAGAGCGGCGGCTGGGCGAGATACACGTAGCCCCGGCTGATCAGCTCCGGCATCTGCCGGTAGAGGAAGGTGAGCAGCAGCGTCCGGATATGTGCGCCGTCCACGTCGGCATCGGTCATGATGATGATCTTGTGGTAGCGGACCTTGGTGATGTCGAACTCGTCCTGCCCGATCCCGGCCCCGATCGCGGTGATCAGCGTCCGGATTTCACGGTTGTTGAGAATCTTGTCAAGGCGCGCCTTCTCGACATTCAGCACCTTGCCGCGCAGCGGCAGGATCGCCTGGAACTCGCGGTTGCGGCCCTGCTTGGCGGAGCCGCCGGCACTGTCGCCCTCGACGATGTAGATCTCGCACTTGGCAGGGTCGCGCTCCGAGCAGTCGGCCAGCTTGCCGGGCAGCGAGGCGCTGTCGAGCGCGCCCTTGCGGCGCGTCAGGTCGCGGGCCTTGCGGGCGGCGGCGCGGGCGCGGGCGGCCAGCAGCCCCTTTTCGATGATCTTGCGCGCGAACGCGGGATGCTCCTCCAGATAGTCGCCGAGCTCATCGTTGATGATGGATTCGACGATCCCCTGGACCTCGCCGTTGCCGAGCTTGGTCTTGGTCTGGCCCTCGAACTGCGGCTGCGGCACCTTGCAACTGATGATCGCGGTCAGCCCCTCGCGGATATCGTCGCCGCTCATGGTGTCGGCTTCCTTCAGCAGCTTGTTGGCCTTCCCGTAATTGTTGATGGTGCGCGTGAGCGCGGCGCGGAAGCCGCTCAGGTGCGTGCCGCCCTCGATGGTATTGATGTTGTTGCAGAAACTGGCGATGCTCTCGTTATAGGTGTCGGTGTACTGCATCGCGATCTCGACCTGCACGTTATCGCGCGTCTTCTCGAAATAGACGACATCCGGATGCACCGGCAGCTTGCTGCGGTTGAGGTGCTGCACGAATTCCGTGATGCCGCCCTCGAAATGAAACTTCTCCTCGCGGCTGTCCTCCTCGCGGCTCAGGAGGATGGTGATGCCCTTGTTCAGGAACGCGAGTTCACGCATCCGGTTGGCGATAATCTCCCACTCGAAGGTCGTGGTGCTGAAGATCGAGGCGTCCGGGAAGAACGTGACCGTGGTGCCGGTCTCGGAGGTCTTGCCGATGGTCTCGAGAGCGGAAGCGACCCGTCCGCGTTCGAACCGCTGGTGATAAACCTCGCCGTTGCGGCGGACCTCCACCTCGAGCCAGTCGCTGAGTGCATTCACGCAGGACACGCCGACGCCGTGAAGACCGCCCGAGACCTTGTAGCTGTCATTGTCGAACTTGCCGCCTGCATGCAGAACGGTCAGCACCACCGTGACGGCGGGCATCTTCTCGGTGGCGTGCATATCCACCGGAATGCCACGGCCGTTATCCCATACCGAAACCGAACCGTCGGCATTGAGAATCACCTTGATCAGGTTGCAATAGCCGGCAAGGGCCTCGTCAATGCTGTTGTCCGTAACCTCGTAGACACAGTGGTGCAGGCCGCGCGATCCGGTGTCGCCGATGTACATGGACGGGCGCTTGCGGACGGCATCAATTCCCTCAAGAACGGTGATATTATTGGCGTCGTATGTTGCGCCGGGAGCTTCAGTAGACATACCTCGGAACCTTCCTTCCTGTTAAACCACAAGACTGTAGTAGGACAGCGGTCAAAATGCAAGAATGCATATCCGAATCGTTATTCGATGTTTCATCTCGGCTCCTCTCCAAAATCAGCAATCAGCAATCGAGAATCACCAATCATCAAGTGCCAGTTCCCCCATCGACATTCCATGACTCCTTTTAGCCACACTTGACGTGGGTGACTCACTGCGGCATGATATTCCCATGCGGGCATACAGATTCACAGATTACTTCGAGAATAAAGTGCTTGAAAAACGGCCCTACCTGACGAAACAGATGTGCATTGACGTCGTTGAGAGTCCTTTGCGTCGTGAAGTGCAGGACGATGGGGAACGTGTTAGATTCTGGGCTCATGCAGAAGCTCTTGGCGGGCGCCCCTTGCGCGTGATTACACTGGCGGATGAGGTGACCATACATAATGCGTTTCCTGACAGGAGGTTCAAATAATGAAAATTGAATATTTCGCGGATACAGACAGTTTGTACATCGACCTTTCCGGCAAGAAAGGGACTGATGTTATTGAGTTGACCGAAGGGGTTGTAATGGACGTGGATGCGCAGGGGCGCCCTGTCGGGTTGGATATTGATCAGGCATCCACCCATCTCGATCTGAACCGGCTAGACTTTGCCCACCTGCCATTCCAAGTGCACCAGGTCGCCTGAAAAGCCCATCGCGACCATCGCGCTCTGTTAATACCACATCCTGTCCCTTGTGGTTGGCTGGTCTATAACTGCAACGCCCTCTACCAGAACATGATCACCGTGCCCTTGGGCACCGGATCCAAACCCGCGGACTCGGCCATCATGTCGCGGTCCCAGCCGTCATACGACCCGCCAAGGAACCGCTCGTCCCCCGGCTCGGCATGCGCCGTCACGGCGGCGGCAAGGGCCACACACGTCATCACTATCGCTGTTCGATGTTTCATCTCGGCTCCTCTCCAAAATCAGCAATCAGCAATCGAGAATCACCAATCATCAAGTGCCTGTCCCCATCGACTTTTGAAACTCAACGGATGACGAGCGTGAGGATGGCGGTCCTGTTTTTCATTCTTCCCTCCTCGGTGTCGTTCGGGAACGGAGGGGCGGATTCGCCTGAGGAGACGGTGCGCATCGCCTCCGTCGGCAACGTCCCGGTGGAGACAAGGAATTCCTTGACCGCCTCCGCGCGGGCCATGCCGAGGGCGAAGTTGTCCACATATCGGGAACCGCCTGACAGCACGGGCGTGGCGTCCGTATGGCCCTCGATCATGAGCTGATGGCCGTTGAGCCGTCCACGGATTTGGTCGGCCAGGGATATCAGATCCGCCTCGGCCTCGGGAGTGAGCCGGGTGGCGGAGGAAAACAGCCCGTTGTTGAAGACGATGCGCATGGCGCGGGCGGTCCGGGTGATGGACGCTCCCGGAAGCGTGATGACCGGCCACGCGTCGGCAACCGGCTCGCTTTCCGCTGGATCGGCGGGGGGCTCGGCGGGAAGCAGCGTGGTATCGGGCTGCAAATCCAGCGCCCCGGCGACGGGAAGCGCGGACGACGGGGAGTCCTCCGCCGGCAGGATCGCGGTCCGGTCATCGATGCCGGCGGTCATGGCGGCCTCCGGCACGCTTTGTCGCCGACACCCTTTCGTTCCGGCCAGCAGCGTAGCCAGCAGCAGCGCCCACGGAAGGAGAAAAAGCAGCAGAAGACCGGCCGTCTTCATGGGGGAACGGTGTTTTCGCTCGGTCGGGGCCTTGAGCTGCCCCTGATGCTCAAGACGCAGGCGGATGCACTGTTCCTTGATCTGTTCGTGCTGTATCTTGAGATGATCATTTTCGGCTTCCGACGCGGCAAGCCGCGCCCGCAGCTCGAAGACCTGCTGCTCCCCCTGGCGGCAGGCGTCCTGCGCCGCCTCAAGCTCCTCGCGCAGTCGCCCCGCTTCCGCGCCGCCGTCCGCCGGTTCCGGGGCCATCGTGCCGGCCGCATCCGGCGGTGCGGCCACCGCCTCATCCGCCGTTTCGCCACTGCCCGTATCGGCTACCGCCCGCCTGGTCTCGCCCGTGGCGCGATGCTGGAGAAGGGTGGTTCCGGGGAAAATCCCGTTTTCAAGCAAACCGGGGACGAGGTCCAGGGGGAAGGGGCCGATACGCGTCCCATCGTCCAGCCGGGCGTACCAGTCCATCTCCAGCTCGGGGACGGATTGCGCAGGCACCCAGATATTCTGGTCACGGGAGAGCTCGTTGTCCGGCTCGATCCGACCGTCCAGGCACCACTCTTTCAGGGTATCCATCGTCGCCGGTCCGTAGATGGCCCCGTCGTCGGTCCGCATGAACCAGCGTTCCTGTTTCCGTCTTCTGGTCTTGTTCTTTTGCTCTGGCATATCGCCCGCCATTCAAACAGGAACCGCCACGGAGATCAACCGGATTCGCGAATATCCGGTTTGACATAAAGGGGTTGTCGCATTAGGATCCGGCCCGAAATAGTATTAACGAGGGAGAGCGGCAGTATGTTTTCAGCATCCGATTTGCGCAAGGGACTCAAGGTCGAGGTGGATGGTCATCCGTACGTCATCACCGAGTATAATTTCGTGAAACCCGGCAAGGGACAGGCCATCTACACCTGCCGGATCAAGAGCATGATAGACGGCTCGACCCAGGTCAAGCAGTACCGCTCGAACGACAAGCTGGACAAACCCCAGCTCGAGGAGAAGACGCTGGTCTACTCCTACAAGGATGGCGAGAACTACGTCTTCATGGATGAGAACTTCGAACAGGTGCTCCTGTCGGAAAAGACACTCGGTGACCAGCGCTTTTTCCTGAAGGAGGAAATCGAGGTGAGCGTCCTTTTCCACAACGGGAACGCCATCGGCATCGAACTGCCGATCTTCGTCGAGCGCAAGATTATCCATACTGAACCCGGCGCGCGCGGGAACACGGCGACGAATGTGATGAAACCCGCGACGATCGAGGGCGGATTCGAGCTGCCGGTGCCGCTGTTCGTCAACGAGGGCGAGGTCATCAAGATTGACACGCGCACCGGCGAGTACTCGGAACGGGTACGGTGAGAACCGGAGCCACGGCGGAAATGCTCCACCGCCGGAGCCGCCTGCTTTTCGCGATCCGCGATTTTTTCCGCGCGGAGGGATTCTGCGAGGTCGAGACCCCGGTCCGGATTCCCGCCCCGGCGCTCGAGATGTACATTGATGCCATTCCCGCCGGTGACCAGTATCTGCGCACATCGCCGGAACTGCACATGAAGCGGCTGCTGGTGGAGGGCCTCTCTCCTGTGTTCCAGATCGGCCCCTGCTTCCGTGCCGGCGAATGCGGCCATCGCCACCGGCCCGAATTCACCATGCTCGAATGGTATCGCACCGGAGCGACCTACATGGACATCCTGGCGGATACCGAAGCCCTGGTCCGCCATGTGGCCCGCGAGCTGCAGGAGCAGGAGCCCGGATTCAAGCCGGCAACGGATGTGGACAGTCCATGGCTCCGGCTTCCGGTGGCGGAAGCCTACCGGCGCCATGCCGGATGGGATCCGGTTGCAGCGTTCGATGCCGGCCGTTTCGATCTGGACATGGTCAACCTTGTCGAGCCGGCACTGCCGCGCGAGCGGGCCGTCGTGCTGGTGGACTACCCGGCGGCGGTGGCGGCGCTGGCCCGGCGAAGCGCGGGCGATCCGCGGACCGCCGAGCGCTGGGAGCTGTACCTGGGAGGCCTGGAAATCGCGAATGCCTTCGGCGAACTGACCGATCCGGACGAGCAGCGGCAGCGCTTCGAGGATTGCGCGCTGGAGCGGGCGGCGGCCGGGGCCGAGGTCTATCCGCTCGACCGCGCATTTCTTGCAGCGCTGGAGCATGGACTGCCGCCCTGCGGCGGCATCGCGCTCGGGGTGGACCGGCTGCTGATGGCGCTGACCGGGGCCGCCTCCATCACGGAGGTGATCGCGTTCGGCGGGGAATGTCAGTGACACGGCCGGAGGGCATGCCTATACTGCCCGCAACCAGGGGAGAACCAGATGGCGGCTGACCAGAAAGTCATGACGGTTACAGAGCTGACGCGGCGCATCAAGGGCGCGCTGGAGGGGGGCTTCGCGACCGTGGAGGTCGAGGGGGAGATCTCCAACCTCAGCCGTCCCGTTTCCGGGCACCTGTACTTCACGATCAAGGACGAGGGGGCGCAGATTGGCGCCGTGATGTTCAAGGGCAGCCAGCGCGGCCTTGACTTCGTGCCGCAGAACGGGATGGTGGTGCGGGCCGTCGGCGGCGTCACGGTGTACGAGAAGCGCGGCAACTACCAGATCCTGGTCCGCACGCTCGCGAAGGGCGGTCTCGGGAACCTGCAGGCGCGGTTCGAGGCCCTGAAGAAGAAACTGGCCGAGGAGGGGCTTTTCGCGGCGGAACGCAAGCGGCCGCTGCCGCTGCTACCGCAGCATGTCGGCGTGGTGACCTCGCCGTCCGGGGCGGCGATCCGCGATATCCTGAACATCGTCACGCGGCGATTCCCGAACCTGCACCTGCTGCTCGCGCCGGTCAAGGTGCAGGGCGACGGGGCGGCGGAGGAGATCGCGGCGGCGATTGACCGCCTGAATGCCATCGGCGGGCTGGATGTGCTGATTGTCGGACGTGGCGGCGGCAGCCTGGAGGACCTGTGGTGCTTCAACGAGGAAGTTGTCGCCCGGGCGGTGGCCAGATCACGGATCCCGGTGATCTCGGCCGTCGGTCACGAGATTGATTTCACGATCTGCGATTTCGTGGCCGATCTGCGGGCCCCGACACCGTCGGCCGCCGCGGAACTGGTGGTCGGGCGCAAGGAGGCGTTCCAGGCGCAGTTGGCGGAACTGCGGCGGCGGCAGGCCGCGGCGCTGCGGGGACGGGTGCAGGCCATGCGGCACCGGCTGACGCGGGCGTCCGGCAGCTATGTCTTCCGCGAGCCGGCCAATGCGGCAGGCCGCCATCGCCAGCGGCTGGAGGCGACGGACCAGAAACTGCGCCACCTGCTGCGCAGCGCCCTGCAGACCAGCCAGCAGACGCTCGACTGGGTGAGCGTTCGGCTGCAGCAGCGGTCGCGCTACGCCCTGCAGGATGGCCGGCAGGCCCTGCAGGCCACCGGCGGACGAATGGGCTATGCGCTCAAGCTGGCGCACCAGGCGAGACTACAGGACGTCAAGCGGCTGGCGATGCAATTGCGGGCGCTCAGTCCGCTGGCGGTCCTGCAGCGCGGCTACTCCGTGACGCGGCTGGCCGACGGTAGCATCCTGAAACAGGCGGGGCAGGTGCAGGCGGGCGATCTCCTGATCACGCAACTGGCCGAAGGCTCCGTGGTATCGAACGTAACGGAAGGATGAACTCGGCAATCTGACCCGATTCGACCCATCATTTACCGCACGGAACCCGCGTGACGTTGGCGAAGGCCGCGTCTCACATCGCGGGCGAGCGTGACCAGTGCGGCAGGAAGGAATGGTTTCGCCGTCTTGGGCACCGTCAGTTCCAGTCGTTTCATTTGTCCGGCCAGGTACGGGATATCCATATCATGGCCAGCCGCGAAGATGGACTGCAAATCGTCCATATCCTTCGGACGCGGGACCCCGGCGGTCAGGGCGTACAGCTTGGCGACAATCATATCTTCAAGGGTTAGCGCGGGCACAGGCCCGAACCCGAAGTCAACCCGATTGTCCTGTGCCCGCAGAACCGCTTCCCGCGCCCACGGCATGGACGGCAGGAGAATATCCACGCCCTCTTCAAATGATTTGTCAGCCGCGCGTCCGACAACCATGCAGGGGGCTGTATTGCGTTTGCGGATGGCAAAGAGCGGCCCGCCGGCAAGGTCAGCCTTTCGTGCGATTCCAACCTCAAGTCCGATGGCTTCCAGTACTTCAACGGCAATTCTTGCGCCTTCGGATTCCGTCAGGATGACAAGGTCAACATCCATGGTGAGTCGAGCTTCCTTCCTGTACAACGAGGCGGCAAGTCCGCCTGCAACCGCGAACAGTACCTGACGGCTGCCGAGTTCGCGTGCTGCATCCTTGAAGAGAGACTCAAGTGACATGGCGTGTACCTTTGGCTCTAGTTAACATGCTGCCAGCCTCGCGGATGAACAACAGCATTCCGGATGCACGGGGGTCGAGTGTTCGGCAGCGGCTCCCGGTAACCGCCCGTGCGGCCGCTGTGAAAACCGCAATCAGGACCCCGGCGTCAGGGTGCA
>CAZGBW010000073.1:0-9677 GCA_964523995.1 uncultured Victivallales bacterium
CCGAAGAGGCTGCGGATGGCTTCACGATTCGCGGCGGCAAAGTGGCGGGAGGGTCTGTTGCCGAAAGTTATGGTGATCACCGCATTGCCATGGCCATGGCGGTGCTGGCGTTGCGGGCAGCCCGCCCGATCGAGATCCGGGACATCGCCTGCGTGGCGACGTCCTATCCAACCTTCTGGGACGATCTGGCCCTGCTCTCGAAATAAGTCGAGGCGGCCGCTGGCCGGAAAAAAACGATCACCCGGTTCCCGAGTGACTATTTATCTTCCGGATTGACCGGGGCGGCGGCAGGAACCGCGGACTCGTCCCGAATGACGGTCTTCAGTGGTTTGGCTTCCGGCAGATCCTCCGGATCCAGCGACTGGCTGGCCGAGGTGTCCGGAATGGGGGCTGCCGAGGTGTCCGGTGTGGCGACGGGCTCCGCGGCCGGTTCCGCCACGGGCTCCGCAGCGGGTTCCTCAACGGATTTCGCGGCATCCGGAGTCTGGACTGTTGAAGGTGTGGCTTCCTCCTTGGCCAGCGCGGCCACGGTGGATGTCGCCGGTGCAGGAGCGACACGGGGGTTCTTGCCATGCGATCCGGGAGGTCCGTAGCGTCCCCATTTGCGCTTTTCAAAATTCATATCGCGGGTCTGGAGCCCATGGCGGTCGGAGAGCGCCTGCCATTCCCGCTCCGAAAACTTCATCGTCTCATTGAAGGTATTGGCCGTCTCCGCGACATTGAGCGTATTGATGCGGATTACCTTCTGCGCTAGTTCCGCCCCCTTTTCCACTGACGAGGGAAGATTGCTGTCGGTTCCCACGATATAGAAGGTTCCCGGCTTGGTGCTCATGAACTGCCCGAACGCATACTCTTCCGCACTGAGCTGTTTCCAGGCACCCGACGTGGGATTCCAGACGTGCAGAAGAGGCGTCTTCGAGGCGGCATTGCCTCGATAGGTGATCAGGACGACGTCCCGCAGCGCCTGGACATCGAAAGCGAGCCCAACCATTCGCGCGACGGCGGGAACGACCAGCACATCATTTTTGGCGGCAACGGCCGGACCGGCAGTCGCACCCAGGGCGGCAACAAGGACCAGCGACTTCAGACAACTAGCATTTCTCCTGTTCATGTGCATCTCCATTTGACTATTTACCAAGCAATTTCCTACATTCGGCCGTGAATTTCGGGATGATTTCCAGCGCGTCGCCGACAATTCCATAGGTGGCCACGCTGAAGATGGGGGCATCGGGATCGCGGTTGATCGCCACGATCGTCTCGGCTGACGACATACCGGCCAGATGCTGGATCTGTCCGCTGATGCCGCAGGCGATATACAATTTCGGGCAGACGGTTTTGCCCGTCTGGCCGACCTGATGGGAATAGGGAATCCAGTTGGCGTCCACGGCTGCCCGGGAGGCCCCGATACCGGCCTTGAGGACTTTCGCCAGTTCGCCGATGACCTCGAAATTCTCCGGCTTCTGGATGCCCCGGCCGCCCGAGATGAGGATATTGGCCTCGGTGATGTTGATGGTCGTTCCTTCCTCCGCCACATAGCGAAGGCGTTTTGTCCGGGACTTCAATATGTCTGCCGGCAATTTGACGCGGATGACCTGCCCGGTGCGGGAGGTGTCCACCTCCGCCTCTTTCATGACTTTATGGCGGACGGTTGCCATTTGCGGACGGTGCGCGGGCGTCACGATCGTCGCCATGATATTGCCGCCGAATGCCGGACGCGTCTGGAGCATGTTGCCGGTTTCCTTGTCAATGGCCAGGCCGGTGCAGTCGGCGGTCAGCCCGGCGTTGACGGAAACCGCCACGCGGGAGACGAGACTGCGGCCGACGGTGGTGGCACCGCAGAGCACGATATTGGGGGAATAATCCCGGATCAGCTTGATGATCACATTGGCATAGGGCTCGTCGGCGAAGTAGGCCAGTTCCGGTGCATCGGCGAGATAGACCTTATCGGCACCGCGGGCGATCAGGTCCTGCGCCTTGTCTTCAATCCCGGATCCGAGCAGCACGGCGCAGAGTTCCATGCCGAGCGCGTCGGCAAGCTTACGGCCCTCGCCGAGCAGTTCGTAGGAGATGGATTCGATATGCCCGTCGAACTGCTCCGCCAGCATCCAGACACCCTTGAAGCGGCCGAGATCCATCTTGCCGTCCACGTCGCGGGGTGCGACTTCAATCGCATCGAATTTACAGGTTTCGACACAGGCCCCGCAGACGGTGCATTTCGTGAGGTCAATGCGGGCCAGCCGGTCCTGCATCTCAATTGCGCCGAACGGGCAGACTTTCACGCACTGACGGCAACCCACGCATTTGTCATCAATAACACTAATCGGATCAATCGCCATGATAAGATTCCTTACGATGCGGCTTCGATAATGATATCCTTGAGCTTCTCAACGAGTTTCCGGGCGATCTCGTCCGGATCGCCTTCAATCATCTCGCCGCCCTGGCGTGGCGTGGGCGAGAAGATCCGCACGACCTTCGTGGGGGATCCGTTCAGCCCGAGCTTCGCCGGGTCCGCGGCAATGTCCGCGGCACCCCACTTGATGATTTCGGCCTTGCGCGCCGCCATCTTGCCCTTGAGCGATGGCAGGCGCGGTTCATTGATCTCCTTGACCACGGTCAGCACGCAGGGCAACGGCGACTCGATGGATTCGAATCCGCTTTCGAGCAGGCGTTCCGCCACGATGCGGTCCTGGTCGATCTCCTCGATCTTGCGGACATAGGTGATCTGGGGTAGGTCCAGATGCGTTGCCACGCCGGGGCCGACCTGCGCGGTGTCCCCGTCCGAGGCCTGCTTCCCGAAGAGGATCACGGAATAGTCGCCCATTTTCTCGAGGGCCTTCGAGAGCGTGTAGCTGGTGGCCCAGGTGTCGCTGCCCGCGAACGCGCGATCCGATACCAGGATGGCCTGGTTGACGCCCATGGCGATGGCCTCGCGCAGGGCGACTTCCGCCTGGGGTGGGCCCATGGTCAGGGCGGTCACCGTGCCGCCGAGTCGGTCGCGAAGGCGCAGGCCCTCCTCGATGGCGTACATGTCGAACGGGTTGATGATGGACTCAACACCCTCACGCATGAGCGTGTTTGTCTCCGGATTGATTTTCACGTCATGCGTGTCCGGCACCTGCTTTATACAGACTACAAAATGCATATCCGCTTATCCTTGTACCACGGGTCAACAATGAATGGAATAGAACGTGAGACTATACAGACCGGCCCGATTAAAGCAAGCCGATTGATTCTGCGATGGATTGACGGTCAGTTTTCGGCGTCGACCTCGATGCGCTGGGTCTGCGGATCGATCAGTTTGGCAAGGTAATCGGACAGGTCGCGGGCATACTCCGTGTCCAGTCCGGCGTTAACCAGTTGCTTGTCAATGACCGACAGGCCGCTTTCCCCGACTTCCGCCTCCTTGGCGCTTGCGTAGCGGTCCTTGGGGTCTGGCGCGAGGAGACGGTTCAGGATACCGACGAGATCGGTGTTCTCGGCGACATAAGGGGGGAGTATGGACGGGAGCCTGTGCGCGACGATCATTTTCTCCTTGAGAAGTCCGGCTTCATCCATGGTCGTGTCGGCAACCAGGGGTTGCCCGACAAGGAGCTCCAGCGCAATCAGTCCGATGCTGAATAGGTCGGATTGCGGTGAGCCCACCTCGCGCCGGTGGGTCTCCGGGGCCATGTAAAGCGGAGAGCCGAAAAGAAATGACACGCGTTCGTTGATCATGACGGCGCGCCCGAAATCAATGATCTTGACGGAGCCGAGGCGGTCCACCATCACGTTGCCCGGCTTGAGGTCGGAATGCAGGAATCCCATAGCATGGAGACGTTCGAGTCCTCTCAGGATGCCGCGCAGCAGGTAGACGACGAACCCCGGCTGCAGGCGCATGCGGTTCTGCTCCAGGCGGAATACCGTCTGGCTGAACTTCGCCCATTCCTCCGGCGTGCTGCGGGTCATCGCGGTGTCGAGGTGCCGCCGGTTCATCAGCCGGGCGAGGTCCACGCCGTCGATCGCCTCCATTTCCACATAGCCGATACCGTAGGTCTCCTCATAGGAATGGCGGGAAACCATATTCGGGCTCTGGATGCGCTGCATGCGGGAGATCTGGGCCGCGATGCGCCCCATATCCGTCCAGTATTCCTGCGGGGAGCCGTACAGGTTCGGGTTGTACAACTTGATCGCGTTCTCGGTGATGCAGCCGCGCGCTCCCTGGCGCAGCGCCAGGAACACGTGGCCTTGCTGGCCACGCCCCAGGAGCCGTGGAAACTGGTAGGCCACGGGATAGTAGATGCCCTTGGCCCGGATGATGGACTCGTAATTGCGGCAGAGCGTCTCCATGGTCAACGGTTGCGGCACGTCCGGGGATAAGGTGGCGACGACCTCCGGTGCCTGGTTCGTGACGGACTGGGGCGGAGCCGCGTTCGCGGGCTGCTTTGCCTTCTTGTCGGTGAGGTTGATGAATACGGTGGATTTGTTACGGGTCATAGGAGGTTATTCCTGGCGGCGTTTACGGAAGAATTCCTGAAGCATGGCGCGGCACTCCTCTTCCAGGATACCGCTGACGACCTCGCACCGGTGAATCAGGCCGGGGTGCTGGACAATATTGAAGACAGAAACGGCCCCGCCGCGTTTCGGATCGGCTACGCCATAGACCAGCAGGGGGATGCGGGCCAGGACGATGGCGCCGGCGCACATGGCGCAGGGTTCCTTGGTCACATAGAGCGCGGTGTTGACCAGCCGCCAGTCGCCGAGGGTGGCGGCGGCCTGGGTGATGGCGATCATTTCGGCATGCGCGGTCGGGTCCTTCAGCCGCTCGACCTGGTTGTGGGCGCGGGCGACAACGTGCGGACGGTCGTCGGGATCCGTCCCGGCATGCACAATGACGCAGCCCGTCGGGACTTCCCCTTCCGCCCGCGCAAGTTCAGCTTCCCGTAAGGCGCTTTTCATGTAATGATCATGGTCGTTCATCGTTTGCAATGTGTCAGGCGACCAGTGAATTGGCAAGGCAAAACAGACGGCAAAACCAAACGGCCCCTTCCTGGATGCCCATGAACAGGGCCTGTGCCAGGGGCCGTATCGGAGGCGATCATGACGAACGAGTTTGCGCAGGAGGGGTTGAGGCGGGAGACGCTGCCGGACGATCCGATGTCCTTGTTTCGCGAGTGGTTTGAGGTGGCGAGGGAGCGGGAACCATGGGACGGACGGGCGGTCGTGCTTTCCACGGTTGCCGCCGATCACACCCCCTCATCGCGGGTGGTGCTGATGCGAGGGGCGGATGCGGACGGATTCCGGGTCTACACGAATTACGAAAGCCGCAAGGGACAGCAACTGGCGCGGAATCCGGAGTGCGCCCTGGTGTTCTGGTGGCCGTCGGTGGTGCGCCAGGTCCGCGTCGAGGGGACAGCGCAGCAGATGGCCCCGGCGGAGTCCGACGCCTATTTCGCGTCGCGCCCCCGGGAAAGCCGGATCAGTGCCTGGGCCTCGGCGCAAAGTTCCGAGATCGGCAGCAGGCAGGAGTTGGACGCGAATGCGGCGCGGATTGCCGCCTCGTTTGAAGGGCGGGATGTGCCGCGGCCGCCGAACTGGGGAGGGTATTTGATCCGCCCTCGCCGGATGGAGTTCTGGCAGGGTGGCAAGTCGCGTCTTCACGACCGCTTCTGCTATCTGCCGCGACCCGACGGACCGGGCTGGACAATTGCGCGGCTGGCCCCCTGAATTCGGATTGCGGGCTTGCATGCCCGTACGGCAGGTATTATAAGAACGACATGAAAATTGCAGTGGCATGCGGGGGTACAGGCGGACATATCTTTCCGGGACTGGCGACGGCGCGGGTGTTGCAGGCGCGCGGTCATGAAGTGACACTCTGGCTGGCCGGGCGGGATGTGGAGGCCTGTTCGGTAGACGGCTGGCAGGGCGGGACGATCTGCATCCGCGCGTCGGGTTTGCCGTCCGGCCTGTCGCCCGTGCAGGGCGTGCGCTTCGTGTGGCGGCTTCTGGCCGCTGGCGGCGAGGCGTGGCGGGAAATGCGCCGGTGCCGTCCGGATGCTCTTCTTTGCATGGGAAGCTATGCCTCGGTGGCTCCCTGCCTGGCGGCGCGTCTGCTGGGCGTTCCGGTGGTCCTGCATGAGGCCAACGCCGTCCCTGGCCGCGCCATCTCGTTCCTGGCCCGCTTTGCAACACGTATTGCCGTCGGCTTCGACACCGCGCGTTCACATTTCCCGCCCGGAAAAGCATCGCTGACGGGGTTTCCGCTGCGCGACGGATTTGCCGCGACCGCAAGGGAGCATGCGGAAACCGAGCCGTTTACACTGCTGGTGATGGGTGGCAGCCAGGGTGCGCATGTCCTGAACATGCGCATGCCGGGAGCGGTTGCCATGCTGCAGGACCGGGCAGGCGAGCCGTTGCGTGTGATCCATCTGGCCGGACGGAAGGACGCCGATGCGGTACGGGATCTCTACCGGGAGAAGGGCGTGGCTGCGGAGGTGTTTGCATTCAGTTCGGAGATGCCGCGGCTTTACGCGTGCGCGGATCTGGCCGTGGCCCGCTCCGGGGCGGCAACCTGCACGGAACTGGCGGTCTGTGGCCTGCCGGCGGTCCTGGTGCCCTTGCCTCATGCGCCTCGCAATCACCAGATGCGCAATGCCGAGTCCCTGGCGTCCGGCGGGGGGATGCTGGTGCTCCCGGAGTCGGAATTCACCGAGGAAAGCATGGCGCAGAGGCTTTTCACGCTGCTCCGCAATCCCGCCGGACGCCGGTTGATGCGCGAGGTCCTGCGGACGGCGGTGCCGGCGGATGGTGCGCAGCGATTGGCCGACCTCGTCGAAGGGGTGGCCCGGAAGGTCCCCGCGTAACGATAGGTGGAAAATGCCGATTTACGAGTATTACTGCGGAGGATGCCATACGATCCTCAACTTCTTCTCCAGAACCATGAATCCGGGAAAGGCACCATCCTGCCCGCATTGCGGCAAGCGCAAGTTGGCGCGCCAGGTGTCGCTGTTCGCGGCAGGGCGCAGGGGCGGCGGTGGGGATGGGGAGTCCGAGGGGCCGGATGGATTACCGGTGGATGCGTCCAGGATGGAGCGGGCCATGGAGTCGCTAGCCTCGGAGGCGGAATCCATGGGCGAGGATGATCCGAAGGCTGCCGCGCAGTTGATGCGGAAATTCTCGAAAATGGCGGGGATGGAATTCAACGGCGGCGTCGAGCAGGCCCTGCAGCGGATGGAGGCGGGGGAGGATCCGGAGGCCATCGAGGCGGATATGGGCGAGGTGCTTGACGATGCCGATCCGTTTGTGGCGGCGGGGGGAACGAAGGCAAAGCCCCGTGCCGCTGTCGGATCCTCCCATCGCGGCGCCCCCCGTCGCGATGAGACGCTCCATGACCTGGAATAGGTACCGGGGTTGCCGGTACGGGAGGGGATTGCTGTCGTGCGATGGAATGGCCTTTTAAGCCTGCGATGGAAGCTGATCGTGATGAGCGTGGTGATCGTCTTCATCCCCGTTTACTTCCTGAACCACTACGCGTTGCGGTTCTTCGACCGGTTCACCTGCGCGGAGTTGGAAAAACATCTGCGGCATCATGCGTTTATTGCCGGTGAGCAGTATCGCGAGTATCTCTCCAGCGGACTGTCCGATGGGGGTGGGCATGCTCCGTTCCTGGAGCGCGTGGGTCGGGAGATCGGTGCCGACATCCAGGTGCTTGACCGCACAGGCCGCGTGGTGTTCGCCTCCTCCCCGGAATTGTATTCACCCCTTCCCGCGGACCGCGCGGAAGTGGGCGCGGCCCTCGGGGGTGCCTACAGCGCGCGGTTCCGCCTGAGCGAGGACCGGCAGTTGATGCGCTTCTACATCGCCCGCCCGGTGAAAGATGCCGCCGGGAACGTCCTGGGCGTTGCCTATGTCACGGCCGACACGCGCCCGATTGTGCGGGCGATCACGCGGATGGTGGCCAATCAGTGGATGGCGACGTACCTGGCACTTCTGTTGGCGGGTGCCGTTGCCACCGTGCTGGCGCTGACGATGACCCGGCGGCTGCGGGCATTGATGCGGGAGGCGCAGTCGTATGCCGACGGGTGCCCCTCCGGCGGTGCGCCACCGGAGGGCGGGGATGAGATCGCGGAACTCGGCAGGACGGTCCACCGCATGGCGACGGAGATGGAAGCGCGCCATGCGTACAACCGTGATTTCATCCAGACGACACTGCACGAGCTCAAGACCCCGCTGACCGCCATCCGCGGGGCGGCGGAGGTTCTCGAGGGGGAGACGGCGGCAGGTCGTCCGGAGGTGCGTGCCCGTTTCGTGCAGATCATCGCGACGCAGGTCCGGCGGATGATGCGCCTGACCGGTGAACTGCGTGAACTGACGCGCGTGGAGGCCGAGTCGCTACAGGCCTCGCGGCAGGATCTGGACATCGTGGAGTTCATGCAGGGAGCGCTGGCACGGCTGGAGGAAACGTTTCCGGAACCGCGGGCGCGCCTGGCCTGGACGCTTCCCCCGGGGCCCGTTCCCGTGGCGATCGTGCCTGGGCGGATGGAGCAGGTGTTTGCCAATCTGCTGGATAATGCCTTTCGCTACACTCCGGCGGATGGTCGTGTGCATGTCGGTCTTGAGCGCGTCGGTGGGATTGTCCGCATCCGGGTGGAAGACAGTGGCTGCGGCATCGCCCCGGCGCATCTGGATCGCGTGTTCGACCGGTTTTTCACGACGGAACGTCCGCAGCAGCCGCAGGACTACGGCAGCGGGCTCGGGCTGGCCATCGCGGCGGGTATCGTGCGGGCGCATCAGGGCGTGATCCGGGCGGAATCGCCAGTTGGCGGCGGTGCCTGCTTCGTGATCGAGCTGCCGGTCGTGGTGATGTAGCGCAGGATGGCCGGGGTGATGTCCGTCAGATCCCGGACCTCCCGGCGCAGGGATTCTGCGCCCGGGCCGCGGGCGGTGAATGGCACGGGATTGAGCGTATGCGTCCGTGCGGACGCGTCCTCGATGTTCCCGTGGTCGCTGGTCAGCACCAGCAGCATGCCGGCGGCATCGGTCAGGCGCAGGAGTGCGGTCAGGAACTGGTCGAATTTGCGCAGGACGGCTTCCGCGGCGGCGAGGTCCGCGCGGTGTCCCGCCCGGTCGGTCTGGAAGAATTCGAAGAGCGTGAACGCGTGACCGGAGGCGATGGCGGCCAGATCGCCGGCTGCCTGCTCCGGTGTGATACAGGGGCCCCTGTAGCCGCGAGTGCCGAGGGACTCGCGGGTCAGGTCATGGGCGACGGCCTCATGGCGCATCAGATGGTGCAGGCGGCGCACGTCGCCGAAAGCGCTGAGCGCGGCGACCGTGGTGACGGACTTTACGCGCGCTGCATGAACCTCCTCGGGCGAGGTGGCAAGATAACCGTTGGCGAAGGTGGATGAGAATCCGGCGTCGGCAAGCTGCTGGAACAGGTTGTGCCGGCGGATGATGTCGCGCAGCGATTCCCCCGGGAAGCCCTCGATATGGCGTCCGCAGATCGCGGGAGCGTTGATCCCCGTCAGGATGGCGGTCTGGCCGGTTGCGCTTTGCGGAAGGCCGGGAATACCGAGGGATGCATCGGTGGCGACGGTGTCGTCCACCAGCAGGGCGATCAGCCGGGGGCAGACATCGGGGCGCAGCGGCGTGGGGGTGTCCGGGTTGGACGGCAGCCCGATCCCGTCGACAAACAGCATCAG
>CAZGBW010000074.1:0-2155 GCA_964523995.1 uncultured Victivallales bacterium
AGACCGACTTCCACGAGGTCACCATCACCCGGCGGGTCTTCCGTTCCGGGGAAGGTCAGTATTTCATCAACAAGACGCCCTGCCGCCTGAAGGATGTCCAGCGGCTCTTCATGGATACCGGCGTCGGGACCTCGTCCTATTCATTCATGGCGCAGGGGCGCATCGACCAGATCCTCAGCGCCCGTCCGGAGGACCGCCGGGAGATTTTCGAGGAAGCCAGCGGTATCACCAAGTACAAGAGCGACAAGCGCGAGGCCCTGCGCAAGCTCGAGCATACGGACGCGAATCTGCTGAGGCTGGCCGACGTCATCCGCGAGGTCAAGCGCCAGATCGGCTCGCTCCAGCGACAAGCCGGCAAAGCCCATCGCTACAAGGCCCTCCGCGAGGAAATGCGCGTGCTGGACCTCTATGCCGCGCAAAACCGCCTCGCGGATTTTGAAAAGGCCCGGCGGGAACGCGAAACGCTGGTCGCCGACCTGACCTCGCGCATCACGGTGGCCCACGAGGAGGTCCAGGCGGCGGAGGAGCAGAACGTCGAGCTGCGCGAGACCATTCTGAACATGGAACGGGAAATCTCCAGTATCATGGAGGCCGGGGTTCACGCCCAGGGCAAACTCGACCGCACCCAGGACCTGATCCGGATCAACACCCAGCGCATCGTGGAATACCGCAGCCTGTCGGAGCGCGACACCCGCGAACTGGATGAACTCAACCGCCAGCTGGGCGACCGCACCACCATGCTTGCCGAGCTCGAGGAGAAGCTCGGCGCGATGAAGGAACAGCGCCTCCAGGCGAAGCTGGAACTGGACGAGTGCACGGCCGCCTATGATAGCCATCGGCGGCAGATCGACAATGCCCGCCGCCGCGTGCAGCAGCTTCGCGATGAATCGCTCAGCGTGGATGCCCAGGCCTCCCGCCTGCATAACCAGCTCATGCAGATCGAGGCGCAGGAGCGCACCACGCTCATCCAGCGCGAACGGCTGACCGCCGAGAAACAGCAGCTCGGCTCCGTATCCGAGGATTTCCAGCAGCGGACGGAAACGCTGAAACAGACCCTCGAAACGCTTCAGGACAGCGTGGAGGAGGCGGGTGAGCGCTGCCGCGAGATCGAAACGCGGAAGAAAGAGACCCTGGACGCCATCCGCGATGAGCAGCAGAAACGAGCCACCGTGCAATCGGCTATTGCCGCGCGGCAGGCCACCCTGGATCTGCTGACCGACGCCGACGAGGTCCAGGGCGACTTCCCGGGTGGCACCCGCCTGCTTCTCGATCCCGTCAATCCGCTGGATGCGGATTTGACGGCGCTCAGGGGTGCTCTGGCGCAGCATGTCAGCGCCCCGGATATGTATACCCGCGCCCTGGAAACCGCCCTGCGCCCAGTACTCGACGCCCTGGTGGTCAACCAGTCCGGCGAGGCCAGGGCGCTGATATCCCGGATCGCCGCCGCCCAGCAGGGGGCCTCCCGGCTGGTGGCGATTCCCGATTCGATCCCCCCCACCCTTCCCGTACCCGACGGCATGACCGCGCTATCCACCGTCGTGACCACGGGGGACGACGCCATGCACGGCCTGATCAACCGCCTGCTCGGGAACGTGCTTTTCGTGGAAACCACGGATCAGATTCCCGATCCGGTCCCCGCTGGATTCTCGGTCGTGACCGCGGGCGGCATTCTCGTCCGGGACAACGGCCTGCATGAGTTCTGGATGGGGGAACCCGGAGCCACCAATCCCCTGCGCCGCAAGCACGCCATCTCGGCAGCACGCCAGGAGGTCACCCGCCTGGAGCAGGACGCCGCCGTCAGCGAGCAGTACCTACAGGAACTGCATGCCATGTCACTGGCGCTCGATAGCCAGCACGCCGAAAGCCGCCATCTGCTGGATGCGCGGCGGCGGGAACTGGCCCAGAAGGAGGGCGAGGCCCAGATGGTCACCCGCGAGGCGAAAACCGCCGGGCAGCGGCTGGAGACCGTCACCTGGGAACTCGACGGGATCCTGCGCAAGAGCGGGACATGGGACGAGCAGAAGAACACCCTGTCGACACAACAGGCCGAGACACGCCAGCGGCGCGAGAGCATCACCGCGGAGATCGGTCTGCAGAACCAGGAACTGCAACAACTGGAGACACGCCACAGCGATCTCCAGGTGCAGCTTACCGA
>CAZGBW010000074.1:2255-9671 GCA_964523995.1 uncultured Victivallales bacterium
GCCCGTGTCCAGCTCGAGCAGCGCCAGGAGGAGAAATCCAAGGCCGAGATCCAGCTCACCGAAGTCCGGATGCGCAGGCAGAACCTATGCGAGCGAATCACCGCCGACTACAATCTCTCGATCCACGACGTCATGGACGCGGCGGAACCCGAATGGGGCGAGGAGGGGAAACCCGGTGTCGAGGATGCCGAGGTCCGCGTCGCGGAACTGCGGACCAAGCTGGAAGCGATGGGCCCTGTCAACCTTGTCGCCATCGAGGAGTATCAGGAACATGAGGAACGCTACACCTTCCTCTCCCAGCAGGAAACCGACCTCCTGAACGCGAAGAAGCAGCTTACCGAGATGATCCAGACCATCAACCTGACCACCTCGGAAATGTTCCGGGTCACCTTCGAGAAGGCGAACAGCAACTTCGAGAACATGTTCGCACGCCTGTTCAACGGCGGTTCGGCCAAGCTCGTGCTGGTCAACGAGGAGGATGTTCTCGATTGCGGCATCGAGATCATCGCCCGACCTCCTGGAAAACGCCTGCAGAACATCTCGCTGCTCTCCGGCGGGGAACGCACCCTGACCGCGGTGGCATTGCTGTTCTCGATCTACCTGATCAAGCCCAGCCCCTTCTGCATGCTGGACGAGCTCGATGCCCCGCTGGACGACACCAATATCGGCCGGTTCACGGAAGTGCTCAGGGATTTCCTGCAGCAATCGCAGTTCGTGGTCATCACGCACAACCGCCAGACCATATCGGCCAGCAACATCATCTACGGGGTCACCATGCCGGAACGGGGGGTCTCGCGCATCATGTCCATGAAATTCCGGGAGGCCGAGGGCGGCATCCTGACGGAAGACGAGACACAGGAATCCCGGCAGGAAGCGATTACCGAATGACCCCGGCCCATGCCCAACTGCTGGAGACCGCTGCCGCCGCCGCCACCGCGGGCGGCAGTCATGCGCTGCGGAACTTCGCCCGCCGACGGGACGCCGTGAAGACCTACGCGCACGATGTCAAGCTGGTCCTGGACGTGGAGTGCCAGCGCGTCATCGAGCAGTTCATCCGGAAACGCTTTCCCGATCACGCGTTCCTCGGCGAGGAGGATGAGACCGAGCTGGACGGGAACCGGATCAGCACGGGCCGGACCACCAGGCCAACGCCGGACGCGGACACCCTGCAATGGATCGTGGACCCGATTGACGGCACGGTGAATTTCTCGAGCGGCCTTCCCATCTGGTGCTGCTCGGTCGCCGTCCGCCGCGGAACCACCGTGCTCGCGGGCGCGGTTTACGCCCCCATGCTCAACGCGCTGTACATGGCATCGATCGACGGGCCGGCAACCTGCAATGGCGAGCGCATTCAAGTCTCGGACCGCCGGGCGCTGAACGAGTCCATCATCATGACCGGCATGGACAAGAACCTCGAGCCGGGGGTTCCCCCGCTGGCCTGTTTTGAACGGATTGCCAACTCCTGCCGGAAGGCGCGCATCGCCGGCTCCGCCGCCGTGGATCTGTGCTGGGTGGCCCATGGCGGTGCCGACGGCTATTTCGAAGGCAGCATCTACCTGTGGGATGTCGCCGCCGCCGGACTGATCGTCGAGCGCGCCGGCGGACGGACGGAAATCCTCGCCCGCCGCCAGGAGCCCAACCAGTTGCGCTATATCGCCTCCAACGGTCTTATCCACGACCAGCTCAAAGCCATTCTCCCCTGACCGGCAACTATCCACACTGGACCTTGAACGCGATCCACCCTCCGGGCGCTTATGGAATCAAACACCGAAAACAGCAAATCGAGCGCCGAGATCCTTATCCGCGCGGAACAGTGGGATCGGCTCCGTCCCCTGCTGGTATCCCTTCATCCTGCCGATATCGCCGAACTGATCGAGAGCGCGCCGGAACGCCTGCGCACCGGCATCTTTGAACTGCTCGATGACGAGACCAGGGCGGATGTCCTCGCCGAGCTGGATGACACCGTGGAGGAGACCCTGCTGGAGGCGCTCTCGCCACAGACGATTTCCGACATCGTCGAGGAAATGGCACCCGATGACGCCGCCGACGTGCTCGGCGACATGGACGATGACCGCAGCGAGACGATCCTCAACCTGATGCCTGCCGAGGACTCCGAGGATGTCCGCGAGCTTCTCTCCTACGCGGCGGATACCGCTGGCGGCATCATGACCACGGATTTCGTGGCCCTGCCGCGTCACAAGACCGCACGGGAAGCCCTTGAGCATATCGGATCCCTCGAACTCGAGGAACCGCTGCACTTCACCTACGTTGTGGACGAGGCCGGACAGCTCTGCGGCTACGTTCAGCTCTGGAAAATGCTCAAGGCCGGCAACCAGGCCAGGACACTCGCCGAACTGGCCGAAACCGAGCTTTTCTTCGCGCATACGGACACCGACCAGGAGGATGTCGCCCGGATGATGTCAAAATACGACCTGAGCTCGCTGCCCGTTCTCGACGGCAGCAACCGCCTGGTCGGGCGCGTCACGATTGATGACGTGGTTGACGTCATCCAGGAAGAGGCCTCCGAGGATATCTTCAAGCTGGCAGGTTCTTCCGACCACGAGCTGGAGTACTCCTCTCCCGTCCTGGCCAGCCGGGCACGCCTCCCATGGCTGCTGATCACGCTCGGCACCGGCCTGGTCACCAGCATGATCCTGAAAGCATTCATACACCGCATCACGTCCATGGAGGTCATCGCCCTGAGCTTCTTCGTTCCGATCGTGATGGCCATGGGCGGCAATACCGGCATCCAGTCGTCAACGCTCATCATCCGCGGCCTGGCGGTCGGATCGTTCAACGGACGGAACCTTTACCGCGTGTTCCTGCGCGAGATGGTCACCGGCATGATCATGGGCGGCATCTGCGGGACCGCCATCGGCTTCTGGGCGCACTTTGTGATCGGAGGAACCACCGCCTACCATCCGGTGTTCCTTGCCGTTGCCGTCGGGCTGGCACTGTTCTGCGCCATGATGTTCGCCGCCACCTTCGGCGCTTTCGTGCCGCTGCTCCTCAACCGCTGCAAATTCGATCCCGCCGTCGCCTCCGGACCCTTCGTCACCGCCTCGAACGACATCATCGCCCTGCTCATCTACTACGGTATCACCCTGTTCCTTATCTCGGTCCTGCCCGCCTGAACGGGTGATTCCGGATCCCGGTGATTTCCTACACCAGTGCCCGGATCATCGCTTCCTTATCCCCAGCCTTCAGGACCGCCTCGCGAACCGCCGGACGCCCCAGCAACCGCCCGATCGCCGCCAGGAAACGCAGATGCTGGCCAATCGTCTCTGTAGACGACAGGGTCATCACGAAAATCCGGCTGGGGATGCCGTCAAGCGATTCGAAATCAACACCGTCCGGATGCAATCCGATCAACGTCACCAACCCCTGCACCGAGGCATGCTTCCCATGTGGCAGCGCGATGCCGTACTGCATGCCGGTCGACATCTGATCCTCGCGCGAACGCAGCGCGTCCAGAACCCCGCCGCGGTCGGTGATGCGACCGGCCGCGGCCAGCGCATCCACCATCTCCACCAGCACCGCATCCTTTGTCACCCCCGTCAGGCAGTGACAGAAGCAGCATTGCCGCAGACTCTCTTCGAAGCTTTGCTCGTTTTCCATCCCGGTCATACGCCCCCCATTTCGCCTCCCCAGGCTATGCCGGAACGCGTCGTCACGGCCGGACACGTTCGCATTTCAGGGGCAGCGCTGTCCAGATATTCTGCCTCCCAGACTCGAAAACGGTGACTGGACTCACAGTTCAGGACCGGAACTGTCTTCCGGATAGCCATTTTTCTTTCCTTCCGAAGCGGGGGCCTCTATGCTGTATCCATGACTCTATTCTCTCTGATCCGGGGCGACCTCGCTGCCAAGGCGGAATGGATGTACGGCAGCGCCGGGCGAAAAAACATCATCAAGGCGTGTCTGACCGATGGCAGTTTCGCGATGCTCATGTACCGCCTGATGCAGGCAGCACAACACCACCATCTGGCACCGCTCGCGATGATCTTCAATAAGCTGAATGCCTTTTTCGGGCGATGCATCATCGGGCGCGGCGCGGAATTCGGTCCCTCGTTCGTCCTCATCCATAGCTACGGTGTCGTGATCAACAGCGCCGTCAAGGGAGGACGCGACATCAGGATCGAGCATCTCGTCACCATCGGTGCGGAACGCAACGCGAGCCCGTCGCTCGGCGACGGCGTATTCATCGGGGCGGGGGCTAAGATCATCGGTGCCGTGCATATCGGCAACCATGCGAAGATCGGCGCCAACGCCGTTGTCACCCACGATGTACCCGACCACTGCACGGCCGTCGGCATCCCGGCCCGCATCCTGCCGCCCCGCCGCCCGTAGACTAGGGCTGGGAGACCACGGCAAACGCCGCGTTCCCTCGGCTGTCCGTGGCAATCACCACATTTCCACCAGGCGCCAGCCGCTCGTAGGTGGCCGATACGCCCGTTTGTGTCAGGATACTGCCCAAGGCATTATCCCGAACCGACCAGTTAACCGTCCCCACGCCCCCCTCCTGGATGAATTGCACGATTACCCCGTTGGTCGCCACCGTGGTATTCGCCGGCGTCACCTGCATCCGTGGTGCATTCACAGCCGGGCGATCCGCGGCTGAGTCCACGTTGCTGCCGTCGAAATACGCATTCACGTTATCCTTGTCAGGGCTGTCCTCGCACCCCAGGAACACGCCACATGCCACCAGTCCAGCCACCATCGCCAACCGACCCAGAATCTGACGCATCACGTTACCCTCCGCTATACTCTTGCGCACTATCCTTGAAAAAACACGCCCCTCAAGCCGATGCAAGAAACCGACGCAGCACCAGCCAGTAAACGAGATGATTGAACACCAAGCTGTAAACCGATGCAACCACATCGTCAATCACGATTCCGGTGCCCCCCTTTATGCGCTGAA
Organism: uncultured Victivallales bacterium; assembly: GCA_964523995.1. Classification (GTDB taxonomy): domain Bacteria; phylum Verrucomicrobiota; class Kiritimatiellia; order UBA8416; family UBA8416; genus UBA8416. The sequence goes on from CAZGBW010000074.1 coordinate 7,177, forward strand.
GCTGATCAGCAGGCGCCGGTTTCGCAATATCAAAAAAACGACAACTCAAAAATGCCACGAACACCATCCAGGGATGCCAAGGAAGCCCGATCATGCACAACGGAAACGTCATGTACTCGTCGGCCACAATCCGGCCGTCATCCTTGCTCCCGTATTGCCGTTCCGCCACGCCGCAAACCGGAATCGCCACCAGGCTCAGTACCACACCCAGCCCCGCCTGCCACCCGATTCCAAGGTTGAGCCACTTCCACACAAACCACACTAAAGGCAGAGCAAGAATTGTTCCAAACGTACCCGACGCCACCGGGGCCAGCCCCAGCCCGAATCCCGTCGCCAGCATCAGGGCTGCCTTCTCCCCTATCCGCTTTGCCGTGATCATGCGTCGCCCCGTTTCATCCGTTTCAGCTTGCCGGCATTGGCCACTTTCTGCACCGCCGACATGTGATCCACCAGCAGCACGCCGTTGAGATGATCCAGCTCGTGCTGGATCGCCCGCGAAAGCAGTCCGGTCGCCTCCTGCGTCCGGGCGTTACCATCCAAGTCCATGTATGCCACGCGCACCTTTTCAAACCGTTTCACATTGATATAGATACCGGGAAAACTGAGGCAACCCTCCTGGCCGATCTGCTCGCCTTCCGTCTCCAGGATCTGCGGATTGATGAGGACCAGCGGCATGACAACCCCGCAGGACTGATCCTTCGGCACGTCGATCACACAGACCGCCTCGGTCCGGCCGATCTGCTCAGCCGCAAGCCCGACGCCCTCCTCCGCATACATGGCGGCAAGCATCTCCGACACCAGGCCGCGGATCGAATCATCAGACGCCGCCACCGGCACCGACTTCACGCGCAACGCCGCATGCCCGTATTTCACAATCACCGCTGCCGACATATCATTCCCCGTCTTCCGTTGTCGAAATAGTCACCACGACGATGGATACTAGACGATCCGGCTTCCCGTTACAATCGCAACCTTCTGCGACAACCCACCGCGACAACCTACGTCGGATTCGATACGGAATCGTCATGAAAGCCGCAGTTCACCAACCTTGCGCTGGGCGGCGATGAGCCGGTCCTCCCAGTCCTCCTTGTCACTGTCCGGCACGCGGCCTTCACGATCCATGGCCTCCAGCACACGCCCCAGCCCCTCCTCCAGCGAGATCCGGGGACGGAACTCGGGAACATCGCGCATCAGCCGATCAGGGCTGTAGAGGCAGTTGTACGAGAAGATGGATTCACAGATCCCCACATTCGGGACCTTGGCGGCGAGCAGACTGGCCAGCGGAACGCCAACCAGTTCCACATCCCTGCCGATGACACGCATGGCAGCCCGGTGATAGTCCTCCCAGGACGCGAATTCCCGTTTCATCATGTTGTACGTCTGCCCGATGCAGCGGGACCGCCCGAGGGCAAAGACAAAGGCGGGAGCCGCATCGTCCACATAAAGCCACTGGTGCAGCGCCCGGCCGTCCCCGCAAACCGCGATCGGCTTGCCCTTGCGCACCCGGTCCACCCAGGTCGACTCCCATGCAATCTGGCGCAGCAGGGACCAGCCCGGCCCGAACGTGGTCGAAGGCTTGATGATCGTCACCGGGAAACCGTCACGGAAATGAGCCTCCAGGAAAACCCGGTCGGCGGCCACCTTGTTCCGGCCGTAGTCACTGATCGGATTGAGCGGATGGTCCTCGGTGACAGGAAGCCAGTCGTACTGGACGCCATAGGTGCAGACCGTGGAGCAGTAAACCAGATGCTTGACACCGCGGAATGCGCGGAGGGTACTGGCGGCATCCTCTGCCGTGTAGCAGATCATGTCGATCGCCGCCTCGAAATGTTCCGCCTGGATCGCGCGCTCGAACGCCTCGCGCTCATGGCGGTCACCCGTCATGGTCCGGATACCGGGCACGGCGGGTGCGACACGTCCCCGGTTGAAGAGCGTGACATCATGCCCGGTTTCCACCAGAAGCTTGACGATACTGGTGCTGATATTCCCCGTTCCGCCGACTACACATACCTTCATTGGCTATTCCTTTCTTCCCGTCAATGTTTTGGCAGACGGCAGCATGACCTTCGTTTCAAGCCGAACACGGCTTGAAACGGAACGGTCAATGCTTTGGTTCGCTGCCGTATTTTAAATGATCTTCCTTGACCTTGAGCACTGTGCTCAGCCGCGTGGCCATGGCGTCGGAGTAGGTTCGACGACCGTTTTCGTAATCACTTACCATGTTCTGGCGGATACCCAGCTCGCCCGCAAGTTGGGACTGCGTCAGTCCCGCCTTTAGGCGGGCGCCGGCCAGCAGATTTCCAATCCGGTTCTTCTCCATCTCCTTCCAGTAGTCGGTGCTTTCGATGGAGACCAGTTCCTCGTCCGGTTCGTTTGCGAGAATCGCAAGATCGTATTTCTTCTGAATCCAAGCCAGCAGTTCATCAACATGCTCGCCATGGATCGAAAGTTCAATATGGGGCTTTTTCACGAGAGCCAACATAGTACACCTCAAT
>CAZGBW010000075.1:0-9314 GCA_964523995.1 uncultured Victivallales bacterium
GCACCTGGACCGCGCTGTCGTTCACATAGCGCCATGTCCATCGCGAATCCAGGGACAGCGCCAGCAGCGGCCCCGACAGCTCCAGGCCGCTGTCATCCACGGGCACCACCGACTGGAAATCCAGCTGGAAATCCAGATCACCGCACAGGATGTCGCGATAGTAAAAGACCTCCGTATGCAGATCCAGCTCGAGAACCGACCAATCCTGCCCGTTCATCGTTTTCACCGGCAGTACATATCCAACCCCCAGCGTGTACACCGGATCGGCACGGACATCCTGAATGGGACAGGGCTTCGCCCCGACGTACCAGGTGTCCAATGACTGCGCCAGCGCGGTTCCCGCGCAAAACATCAAAATCCATGCAAGACACTTCATACCCTGTGCACCCTTCCCCGTTTCCGTCCGATCCGTTTTATTCGAGCACTTCAACTTAACCGGATGCAAGCCCGGGTGCAAGCCCGTTTACATCGGCGACGGAGGAATCACGACGACACGGAACCCGATATGAACATTGCACGTGGCAGAATCGGCACCCTCGCTGGTGCCGTATCCATCGCCAGGCGAAATTGACGGGTCACTCGGCGTGGACAGTTCCACCCTGCACGTGCATCATCGCGTGCTCGATGTGACCGATCCGGGAGAACAAATCGGCTTGAATGAAGCAAACCCCGATAACATAGAACACAACGGCCAGAATCAGCAGCTTTATCAACGTCGGGTTAATGCCGTTTCCCGGCTCCGGACGATGAACACCGCTGGATGCTGCTGGCTGTTGACGAATGGATCCATTTTTACGCGCTTTTTGAGACATACCGGACTCCCTTACCCACTTGTTTATAACTTGGCCATTTTGGCACACTCTACACACAGAATCGTTTAAGGTTTTCGTTTAAGACCGTATCCGGTTAAGGGTGGCGACGAAGAAGGCGAGTAAGTGTCTAAATTCCACTCTTAAACGACCCGCTTAACCGCCCCCCTTACTCGGATACACTAGAGACACAGAGACACCGTGCTGCCTTCGCCAAGGCTACGGTGACCATGGAAGAAAATATAAATGTGGCGTTTATTGCGGAATTTTTAATTCTGGTACTCCGGAATTACAAATTCCTCACCATTTCTTCTCTTCCCTGTGTCTCTGCGTCTCTAGCGCAGCGGGTGGTGATTCTTTACACATTGTACAGGTTGCTATTTGACGGCTCCTTACCGGTTTTTGGCAATTTAAAGCGGCCCGGACGGAACCTAGAAAACCGTCCGGGCCGCACTTCACTATCCAGCGCTCACAACGCTGTTTTCCTGCTACTTCGCCGAGTCAACGGGCTTTACCTCTTCCGCGACCTTCACCGCATCCTTGCATTCCACCTTATCGGCTTCGCAGGCCGCTTTGCACTCGGCCTTGCAGGCGTCCATTTTCGCCTTGCATTCGGCCTTGCATTCGGCCTTGCAGGCCGCCATCTTGGCCTTGCATTCCGCTGTGCATTCACCCTCCTTGCAAGTGGCCTTGCATTCCGCCTTGCAGGCTTCCTTTTTGGCCGCACATTCGGCCTTGCAGGCTTCCATCTTCGCCTTGTTGGCTTCCGACTTCACCGCGCCTTCAACCTTGCAGGCTTTCTCCTTGGCACCGCAGGCTGCCACCTTCTCCGCTTTGCAGGCTTCCTCCGCCTGACCGAAGGCCGCGCTCAACACGATCGCGCCCGCGCACACCACCGCACCCATGACTGTTCTTTTCGACATGCTCATCTTTCTCCTCTTTCCTGTTTTCCCTTGTTCTTCTCTCTGTTTTCACGGATCACCACCCTGGCGATCCGTCCGATTCTCATTCATGGCGACGGCCCCGCATGGCAGTCCGCGCCGCACTGGCCGCAAAGACAGAGCCCCATCATCGCATCAAACGTCTTGCGTTGTCCATCATCTAGAATCCCGCGCAACGCCTGGATATGCTCCAGGACCGACCTCTCGCTGCTCTCGTAGGACCGACACATATCCATGAGGATTCCATCCAGTTGTTCCGGATCGGGAGTTTCCGCTGCCAGCGCCGCCGCCAGCCGCCGCCGCGCATCGCAATTCCGGGAACAACTTTCGCTCACCCGCCCGCCGAGCGCCGTTTCCAGCACCGCCAGTTTCTGCTGCTGATCATCGCTCAGCCGCAGTGCCTTTGCCAGGTACTCGCGCTTATGCAGCATATCCCTCTGCTGGATGGACCCATCCCGGAAGGTGATCAGGCGTGCCGCGAAATATGCAGCCACCCCGGCAAGCAGGGCGACAAGGAACAGGACAATGAGATTTCGTTTCATTGCAGACCTCCCGTTGCCAGCGAGGCATAGGCACCGGCGATCGTGTTCGCGGCCAGCAGCGGCGTTGCATAGGGATGGCGGACGGCGGCATCAGCCTTTCCGGCGGCAACACCTAACCCGCCCGCGCCCAACAGGAAGAGCACGACGGCAGCCACCGCCAGCAGGCGTCCCGGAACCGGAATCAGAGGCCAGCCCGGCAGGCACATCCACCCGGCGAGTCCCTTATGCTGCGGAACCGCAGCAGCCTCCGCCCGGATGCGACGCCAGACCGCCTGCTCGAAATCCACCGCCGGCTCGACGCTGCGCCAGTGCGCCATCAGCGCACCCATCCGCACATCCGCCTGTCGCTCGCTCTCATTATGCTGCCGCCGGAACATTTCACCCTCCCGATCATCACCTCTTTAGAAGTTAAACGCCCGCCGCGCCAAAACCACTCACTATATTCTTTCCCGCCCATCAAAGGAATTGCCCGCAGGAGACACGGTCGAGGCGCTTGCATACCCCGCGTCAAGCAAGGCTCGCGAGCACGCACCTCCCGAATGCAGGCTGGAGCGCGTGTTGATGGATTCGATGCAGCGGTTCAGGAGCACCGGATCGGTGAACGAGACGAAACCCTTTTCGGATGGGGTCTGGCGAGAACGCGAGAACCCATACAAACCCGAATTCGGTTGCATTAGGAGGGACAACGATTTAAAATACCGGATCGAATGACGAGGTTAACCCGTGTTTTGACCGACCGGTCGCCGACGCGCTGTGAAGGCATTACGGGCGAGCGAGGATGTGAAAAGGGTAGTTGAAAATATGAAGATCAATCGTTCATGCCTGCTGCTGGCACTGGCTCTGGCCTTGCCGGTGCTGGTACTGGGAGAGGATACGATGAGCAAGAGCGTACATGCATTCACCATGCAGAATATCGAGGGCATTGACGTTCCCCTCGCGACCTTCAAAGGCAAAGTGCTTCTGATCGTCAACGTGGCCAGCCGATGCGGATTGACCGGACAGTACGAGGAACTTCAGAAGCTCCACGACAAGTACAGTCCAAAGGGACTCGTGATTCTCGGGTTCCCGGCTAACAATTTCGCCCGGCAGGAACCGGGTTCGAATGCCGACATCAAGCAGTTCTGCAAGATGAACTACGGCGTCACCTTCCCGATGTTCGCCAAGGTCTCCGTGAAGGGCGACGACCAGTGTCCCCTGTATAGGTTCCTGACGGACAAGCAGATTCATCCGCAACACGGGGGCGGCATCGGCTGGAACTTCGCCAAGTTCCTGGCGGATCGTGAAGGCCGCATCATCGGCCGGTTCGGAAGCCGGACCCAGCCGATGGACGCCGAGGTCGTCAAGGCGATTGAACAGGCACTGGCCGCACCGGTTCCGGTCCCAGCACCCTGAGCAGGGAGGCGCGAACCCATGGCGCTCATCAATACCGCGAGTTTTACCGAGCCCGGCCTTTATCTTCTCTGGCCGGACGGCAACCGCCTTGACCTGAACCGCACGTTCATCGCGTCCTGGACGGAAGCCATGCTCAACGACCCGGAACGCATTCCACCCGCGGTGCGCGCCGCGACGGCCTACCATCCTTGCTCCATCTGCCCGGAACGGGATCATGCCACCATCTGCCACGCGATCATACCGACGCTACCGTTCACGGGGGACGTGGACCGCTACATGTCCTACGACAAAGTGACGGCGATCTACCGCGAGGCGGACATCGATGTGATCAGTGTCGTGGAAACCACCATGCAGGAGGCCCTGAAATTTATTGTCATCCTCAGCCTGACGCAATACTGCGAGGTGGGGCGGAAATACGGGGCCTATTTCCAAGGCATCAACCCGCTCATGCAACCGCCCGATATCGCCGCCGCCGTTTTTCGCCAAGTCTATCTGGCGGCCGGTGGCAAGCTGGCGGACGTATCCTCCATCATCCTGACCATGCGCGAGGAACTGCTCCTGGTGGTGCGCTGCCAGATAGAACGGCTCCACCTGATCTGCACGAACGACGCATTCTCGAATGCGTTCGTCTCCACCTACAACGTCACCGAGCTCCTGTTTGCCGAAATGGAGAAGTGCCTCGCGCACCATGACGGACGTATGGCGTGACCGGTCATCCGAACTCGGGGCCTGGACAGGCGAACCATCCTCGCGGACAATGTCATCCGCCGCTTCCGTCGCCGAACGGAACGCGCCGGAAGCGATTCCAGCCAGCATCGCGCCACCGAGAACGCCTGCCTCCGTGATCCGCGGCGGTCTCATCCCAGCGCCATGCGGCGGCTGGAGGCGAACCGCCGTTCCCCCGTGATGAAGCCTCTGGTGATTATGTTGCGTGCAACTGAAGTCGTCAACCGATTCCGGTCTTGCGGTGGTGTTGCTGAGCAGTTACTATTCGAGTACAGCGTCCGGGTGCAGCTCAAGGGCCGGTACCAGACGGGTATCCTTTTGCTGTGACATTCTGCCCGGTGGCGCGGGGAATAGGGAAAGAAGGCGAGGTCGAGTGTCGAGCGATTATCTACAACGGACTGTTGTGGTTTTCGGGCGGATCGGCGGCGGCCGGTCTGGCACCGCATGTTGTTGCCGCCGCTAAAGGAGTGATACAAACCATGTTTATCAGCAAATTGAAATCAGCGGCGGCCGTGACGGCCGTGGCGGCGATCGTGACGACCGCCTCCGCCATGAGTTGGCAGAAGGTTTATGAAGCCCGCGACCAGGGCTTGCCGAAAACGGCGATCGAGGAGCTCAAGCCCATCATCGTGGACGCCCTGGCGAACAAGCGTCACGCGGAGGCGATCAAGGCCATCTGCACGAAGATCGCCATGGAGGGCAACATCGAGGGCAACAAGCCGGAGGAGAAGATCACCCGGCTCGAAGCCGAGATCGCCAAGGCCCCGGCCGAGATGAAGCCCATGATGGAGGCGATCCTGGCCAACTGGTACTGGCACTACTTCCAGCAGAACCGCGGGCGCTTTCTCCAGCGCACGCAAACATCCGAAGCGCCGGGCAAGGACTTCACCACCTGGGACCTGCCGCGCATCCTGGCCGAGATCGACAAGCACTTCGCCTCCGCGCTCGCCAACGAGCGGGAACTGAAGGCCACGCCGGTATCCCAGTTCGACGACCTGCTGGAAAAGGGGTCGGTTCCCGACTCCTACCGGCCGACGCTGTTCGACTTCCTCGCGCACGAGGCGCTGCAGTTCTACCAGGCCGGCGAGCAGGGCGCGGCCAAGGCCGAGGACGAGTTCGAAATCGCCGCCGACAGCCCGGTCTTTCTACCGGTCGACGACTTCTTGAAATGGCAGCCGCCCGCCGCGGACGCCGACGCGCCCAAGCTCAAGGCGGTCATGCTGTATCAGAACCTGCTCGCCTTCCATCAGGCCGACACGAACCGCTCGGCCTTCCTCGATGCCGATCTGGCCCGGCTCCACTTCGCCAACAACCAGGCGGTTGGCCCGGACAAGGCCGTGCGATACAAGGCCGCCCTGAAGCGCTTCGCAACCGAGAACAGCCCCCATGAGCTCTCGGCCCTGGCGCTGGCGAACCTAGCGTCCTTGCTCAACGGCGAGGATGAACCCGCCGAGGCGCGCAACGTCGCCGCCGAGGGGATGGAGAAGTTCCCGCAGAGCTTCGGTGGCATCCAGTGCTATAACCTGATCCAGCAGATCCAGTCCAAGTCAGCCGACATTGAAGTGGAGCGGGTCTGGAACGCCCCGTGGCCCGTCACGCGTGTGACGTACCGCAACGTGCCCAAGGTCTTCTTCCGCGCCGTGGCCTATGACTTCGAGGCCCACCTGAATGCCAGGCGGTGGGCGGGCCAGGACAACCTCGACGACGACCAGCAGAAAGACCTGCTCACCCGCGCTCCTGCCAGGACCTGGTCGGCCGATCTGCCGCCGACCGCGGACTTCCGCCAGCGCGCGGAGGACGTTCCGGTTCCGCAGGACCTGAAGCCGGGCTTCTACTTCATCGTTGCCAGCTACGACGAGTCGTTCGCGAGGACGAACAACCAGCTCTCGTACGCCGCCGCCTGGGTCAGCGACCTGGCGCTGGTCACCCGCCAGCGCTCGCCGCAGGGCGCGCTCGAAGGCTTTGTCCTCAGCGCCAACAGCGGCGCGCCGCTGGCGGGTGCCGTGGTTCGCGCCTTCGAGCGCGACCAGAACGGCAAGTACCAGATGCCCGGCCGCTCGACCACGACCGACAGCAACGGCCTGTTCCGGATTCCGCACGTCGGCAAGTATAGCAGCTATAGCCTCCTTCTCGCCGAGCATGGCAGCCAGAAGCTTGGGAGTGGTCAGGACTGCGCCATTCCTTCGCCGAACCCGTATAAGCCGCGTCCGGCCACCGTGTTCTTTACCGACCGCGCGCTCTACCGCCCCGGGCAGGCGATCCAATACAAGGGGATCTGCTACCAGGCGGACACCGCCAAGAACGATTACGAGGCCCTGGAAGGCCGGACGCTAACGGTCGTCCTCCATGACGCGAACGGCAAGGAGGTCGCCAAGGCCCAGCACCGGTGCAATGACTATGGTTCCTTCTCTGGCAGTTTCACCGTCCCCACCGGCCGCGGCACCGGACAGATGAACCTGCACGTCGAGAACGGTCCCTACGGATACGCCTACTTCAACGTCGAGGAGTACAAGCGCCCGAAATTCCAGGTTGAACTCGTGCGCCCGAAGCAGGCGGCCAGGCTGGGGGCTGAAGTGGTCATGACCGGCAATGCCACCGCCTATACCGGGGCGGCCATCGGCGGCGCGAAGGTGCAGTGGCGCGTGGTGCGCGAGGTTCGGTTTCCGCCCTGGTGCTGGTGGGGCCGGTTCTGCTTCCCGCCCGGCCGCGGGAACAGCCAGAACATTGCCCACGGCACGGCCGTCACCGGTACGGACGGCGCATTCACCCTCAAATTCATTGCCTCCCCCGACCTGTCGGTCCCGGAGAAGACCGAGCCGACCTTCACCTTCCAGGTGTACGCGGATGTGACCGACTCCACGGGCGAGACTCGTTCGGACAGTCAGGAAACCCGCGCCGGCTACACGGCGCTGCAGGCCACGGTGGGCGCGGACGAGTGGCAGACGCCCGAGAAACCGGTCGAGTGGAGCATCGCCACCTCGTCGCTCGACGGCGAGCCGCAGGCGGCCAGGGGCACGCTCAGGATTCACGCGCTGAAGCAGCCCGACACGGTTGTGCGTGCGGAACTGCGGAGCGACCGGTACGATTACCGCTGGTTCTTGCGTCAGACGGACAAGAAGTCCGAGCCGAAGCCGGATCCCGCCAACCCGGAGTCATGGGAGTTGGCCGCAGTGGTCGCCGAGCAGCCGTTCGAGACCGATGCCACGGGCAAGGCGAAACTGACGGCCCCGCTCAAGCCCGGCATCTATCGCGCCATGCTGGAGACGAGGGACCGCTTCGGCAAGACCGTCACGGCCCGGCACACCGTCCAGGTCGTGGACGTGAAGGCCGCGAAATACCCAATCAAGCTGGCGAATTATCTCGCCGCTCCAAAGTGGTCACTCGCGCCGGGCGAGAGCTTCCTCGCGCTGTGGGGCACCGGCTACGATGCCGGGCGGGCCTTTGTGGAAGTGGAACAGGACGGCAAGGTGCTCAAGGCGTGGTGGACCGCGCCCGACCGCACGCAGGAAATCATCGAACACCCCGTCGGCGAAGAAGATCGCGGCGGCTTCACCCTCCGCGTCACCTACATCCGCGAGAACCGCGCCTATCTCAACGAACACATCGTGGACGTGCCGTGGTCGAACAAAGTCCTCTCGGTAAAATGGGAGCATTTCACCTCCAGGCTGGAGCCCGGCAAGAAGGAGACCTGGACCGCGATCATCACCGGCCCCGACGCGAAAAGGGCAGTCGCCGAGATGGTGGCCGGGCTGTATGACGCCTCGCTCGACCAGTACCAGCCGCACGCCTGGATGCAGCGCTTTGATGTGTTCCGGCGTGAATACAATCAGGCCAACGCCGGGTTCGACAACAACCTGCGGAGTTTTCAGGGCCTCTACTACGGATGGCGCGTGGACCTGAAGCCGCACGACTGGAACTACCGCGCCTTTCCGGCGGAACTGACCGTCAACCTGTGGGGCTACGGCTATGTCGGCGGCAGGGACGGAGGGAGGGGTCTTGCCTTGAGAAAGCGCGCGGCCGCGGTGCCGATGGAAGCCGCAGCGTTCGCCTTGGCGTCGGATGCCGCAGCTCCATTGGCGGCCTCAGATAGGAAAGCGCTCTCGAGAGCGGAGGGAAAAGGAGAGGCACTACAGTCAAACAAGAAGCAGGCCGACAAGTCTGGTGGCCTTGGCGGCGTCGAGGCCCCGTCGCCCGATCTGGGCAAGGTCGCGGCCCGCAGGAACCTGAACGAAACCGCGTTCTTCTTCCCGCACCTGTTGAGCGATACGGACGGCGTGGTGCGCATGGAATTCACGATGCCCGAGGCGTTGACGGAGTGGAAGTTCATGGGCTTCACCCATGACAAAGAGCTGCGCAGCGGGTTCCTCACCAACACGACGGTGACCGCCAAGGACCTGATGGTCGAGCCCAACCCGCCGCGGTTTGTGCGCGAAGGCGACACGATCGAGTTCACCGTCAAGGTCAGCAACCAGTCCGCCGCCCGCCAGACGGGCACGGTGCGACTCACGTTTGCCGACGCCCGGACGCTGAAGGATGTGACCGCTACGCTTCTTTCTGACACCCGACACCTGACACCTGACACCTCTTTCGACATCCCATCCAAGGAGTCGAAGTCGTTTGCGTGGCGCATGACGATACCGGATGGAATGGATTTCCTCACCTACAAAGCCGTTGGCGCGACGGACCGGTTGAGCGACGGGGAAGAGGGCTATTTGCCGGTGCTGTCGCGGCGGGTCCTGGTCACGGAGTCGCTGCCGCTGCCGATCCGCGGCGCACAGACCAGGACCTTCGACTTCGCGAAGCTGCTGGAATCGGGAACGTCGAAGACCCTGAAGAACGAGAATCTGACTGTGCAGATGGTCAGCCAGCCGGCGTGGTACGCGGTGATGGCGCTGCCGTACCTG
>CAZGBW010000076.1:0-9279 GCA_964523995.1 uncultured Victivallales bacterium
TCACGTGCAATACTGCTTGATCCAGGGCGTCAGGTTCTCCTCCTCCACCCGGATGATCTCCATCTCCCGCCGCGCGTTCTCGGGCGAATCCGAGGCATGCGCGGCATTGACCATAATGTTGCTCCCGAACTCCCGCCGAACCGACCCCGGACGCGCCTTGCTCGGATCCGTCGTGCCCAGGATCTCCCGGATCTTCGCCACCGCGTCCACCCCCTCGTAGACCAGCGCAAGGCATTCCTCATGCCCGGTTGACGACTTATCATCATCCAGCACCTTGGAAAAACGATGCCCCGTCATGAACTCGATGATGGCTTCAAACTGGCACTTTGCGAAAATATCCCCCAGCTTGTCGCACAGATCCGCACAGGCCACCGCCGGGACCTCGAAGCCGAATTCCCGGCTCAGCGCCGCCGCCGCCCGGTCCGTCCCGATGTCCCGGAACTTCCGGCTCAGGGCCTCCCGCACCGGGCCGTAGAACTGCTCGGCCTGCGCAACCGTCATCTTGAATTTCTTGATCCCGACAATCCGCAGACCAGCACCCGAGAGCACGTCAATGATACTGCCGGTCCGCAGGCTCGGCACCCGGAAGTTGTCCGGCTTGAGCATCACCAGGGTCCGCTGCACCTGCCCTTCGGGATACTCGGTCGAGGACTGCACGATGCCGCCGTCGCTGGTCATGTACCGCATCCAGATGGACAAGGTCTTGCGTGCGCGGGCCTCGGTCGGCGCCACCAGTACCGCCGGTTCGAAATAGCGGACGTTCCCATCCGCATCCTCGACATACTCGCCGTAGGTCTCGCGCACGGTCTCGCCGCAATCCGCACGCACCCTTGCCGACCCGGTTACCCGCCATATCTTGGCCAGGGCGTCTATGCCCTCGAAAAGCAGCAGCAGCACCCGGTGCGGCTTGCCCGTCTGGGGGCTGCAGCCGAACGATTTCAGAATATAATCCGCGATCATCGTATTCACGGCCGGCACGCCGTCCGCATGGCGTATGGATTCGGAATATTCCTGAATCAGGGATGGAGACGGATTGAACAGCCGAGCCGCCACAAAATTAAGATCCGTGCGCGCCAGGTACCGGGCAATGACACCGCCCGTGCGCGACTTCGCCAGCGTGTGCGGCGTTACCATCACAAATGCAAGTTCCCTCTTCATGGCCTGTAATCCCTCCAGCATTGAATCCGCCTGTGGCACACACCTGCCGATCCCCAAAGGCTCGCGCACCAACCCGTCCAGCGATACTATCGGTCCTGCATGGGGAATGTCAAACAGGATTGCTTCGGATAAGGGCTTGATTTTCCGGAACGGGACTTTACACTCTTCGTCGTCGGGAAACACTAAAATAGGAGGTCGAAAATGGAAATCCTGGCGATGAGTCTGCTCAAAACGCTTGCAACCACTTGCCTGAAGTACTATCTCAACTACCTGTTCACCGCTGGCGGTATCCAGGCCGACAGCAAGGATCTCGGCTATTCCATCCCGTCATGGTACATGAACCCCGGACGCCAGGCTTCCGCATTCTATGCCTACGGGACATCCGTCAGCGGCGATGAATTCGAATCCATCGAGGACGCCCGGCGGATTGCCGTGGACCAGATGGCCACGCTCATCCGCCGCAGCCATCAGCGGATCATCAGCGAGGAAATCCGCTTTGACCCGTCCAGCATCAAACAGCGGCGCCTTGTCGACCTTTTCCTGCGCGGGGAACAGCTGGATACGTTTATCCTGAACCATGCCGCCCTGGACAAGAAGCAGCTCATCAAGGTGAAGAACCCGGAACCCGATATGCGCGCCTTCGTTCGGTTGGCGCTCAAGACCGAGGACTACATTGCCAACCAGGAATCCACCCTGCACGACCTTCGCGTCCGGCTGACGCAGCAGAAGTCCGAGGACATCATGCAGGAAATGGAAATGGAAATGCAGAATCTCAATGCCCCGCCACCGGCAACGGAACCTTCCGAAGCGCCGGCAGCCACCGCGCATACGCCACCGGGCGCGGCAACCGAGGGCGCGGTTGCGACAGGAACCGGGGGCGCGGTTGCGACAGGAACCGGGCCCGCGGATGTCGAGGCCACCGAGGCCGAGTCAACGGTCTCCGAGTCCCCTGCACCCGCCCCCCCCCGGAAGACGCCGCCTGCCGGGGCTTCGGTTTTCGACGCCATGCAGTCCGAGCTGGACAGCGTCAAGTAGCAAGCGCGGCGGACATCCCGCCAGAAGGCACCCATGAGCAACTGGCACCAGAATCCGCCGCCCGGCACCCATCGCCTGTTCCACAGCGGCGACATCCTGACCGTCACGCTGTTCGCGAACACCCCGCGGGATGGTGCCGCCTGGCTGCGCACCAATCTCGGGCGGGCCGGGTGCCGGCGTCGCGAACTGATCGAGCACGTTGAACAGCGGGCACCGGTTCTTGCCAGGGACTGGCATGACCTGCCCATGAGCCCCGGCGCGTCGCCGGGGGTTTTTGAAATCCGCGTGCCTCTCTACGAGACCGGGCGTTTCGAGGCCAAGGCGTTCTTCCTGCCACGGGGCGAGACCGTCCCCGTCTGGCCGGAAGGCGACAACCTTATCGTCAAGGTCGAGCCCGCGCTCTCCTTCTGCGCCAATTCCATCTACACCGCCTTCGTCCGGCAGTTCGGCCCGAACATGCGTAAGACGCAGGAATTCCCGGTTCCGCCGGAGACCCTGGCCATCCTCGACGAGAACGGCTGCACGATCATCCCGAAATCCGGAACCTTCCGGACCCTGACGGCGCAGCTTGATCATATCATCGGCACGATGGGATTCCGGTTCATCCAGCTGCTGCCGATCCATCCGGTTCCCACCACCTTCGCCCGCATGGGGCGTTTCGGCAGCCCGTTCGCCTCCATTGATTTCTTCGATGTTGATCCGGCCCTGGCCGAGTTCGACCGGAAAAGCACACCCCTGGACCAGTTTTCCGAGCTGGTGGACGGCGTTCACCGACGCGGGGCTTTATTGTTTCTCGATCTCCCGATCAACCATACCGGGTGGGCCTCCCACCTTCAGCTTCACCATCCCGACTGGTTCTCGCGCAACGGGGACCGCTCGTTCGCCTCACCCGGCGCCTGGGGCGTCACCTGGGAGGATCTCTCCGAGCTGGACTACCGCCACCGCGGCCTCTGGGAGTACATGGCCGGCGTGTTCCTGTTCTGGTGCGGTAAAGGAGTGGACGGGTTCCGCTGCGATGCCGGCTACATGGTTCCCCTGCCGGTCTGGGAGTATATTGTCGCCTGCGTCCGCCAGTCGTATCCCGACACCCTGTTCCTGCTCGAGGGTCTCGGCGGCAAGATCAGCGTCATGCGCGACCTTCTTGACCGGGCCAACCTGAACTGGGCCTACTCCGAAATCTTCCAGGTCTACGACCGCGGCCATCTGGAACACGAGATCCAGGGCTATCACGCGATTTCCAGCAGCAGCGGCACCCTGGTCAACTTCGCGGAAACACACGACAACAACCGGCTCGCCGCGATTTCCAAGCCCTACGCCCGCATGCGGACCGCCCTTGCCGCCCTCTGTTCGGAAAACGGGGCCTTCGGCATCACCAACGGCGTCGAGTGGTTCGCGGAAGCCAAGGTGGACGTGCACGGCGCACCGCCCCTGAACTGGAAC
This sequence comes from uncultured Victivallales bacterium, assembly GCA_964523995.1. Classification (GTDB taxonomy): domain Bacteria; phylum Verrucomicrobiota; class Kiritimatiellia; order UBA8416; family UBA8416; genus UBA8416. Next base: position 3,634 of record CAZGBW010000076.1, read on the forward strand.
AGCGCGTCAAACCAGATTCCCGAGATCGCACGGATCAACCATGTCCTTAAAACCAGTACGGCGTTCTACCCGGGCACGCATCTGCGCATCCTTCCCGGCAACGGCGCGGTGCTGGCCCTGCTGCGCGAACCGACGGACGCGCCACCGGTCCTCGTGCTCATCAACCTCGATCCGGAACACCACGCCGAGGCGACCTGGTCGGACGACGCCTTCCCGACACAGGAGCAGGCGGTCCCGGATCTGCTTTCCGGAACCATCATCGCGCTGACCGTACCCGCGCCTGGCATGCACGGGCTGGCGATGGAACCGGGTAGCACCCTTTGCCTCTGCACGGAGCCTCCCGTGAAAAGCGAGCCGGCCGCGGAGGCGGAAGCCGTCACGCGGCAGCGCAAAAGGGCCGTCGCCATGGCCATCTATGCAAGGCTCGCCTCACCGTCGCTTCCGCCCGACTTTAATGCGGACGACATGGCGGCAGCGCTGGCGAGGGACCCGTCCGCCTTCTGCGAGGCCGTGAGCGGCCACAGCGTCCTTAAATCCGTGACCGTCTGGCAATGGCCGGAGGATCTGCACCGCACCGTGATGCTCCCCGCCCATCACGCCCTGCTGGTTCAATGCCCCCACCCCTTCCGCGCCGCCCTCCACCGCCCGAACCGCCACGGGGACCTGACCGCCGGGCAGAGCCTGCCGCGCAGCGGCGGGGAAGGTCACTTTGCATTTCTCCTCGCCAACGGGGAGAACGCCACGGACAGGACCCTCTCGATGCGGATGACGGTCTTCACGCCGGAAAGCGTCATCCACGAATGCTCGGAAATCCTTCCGCTTGCCGACGGCGTGGATCTGCCGGTGAACCTGCGTTTCGATCGCGAGACGCTGCGCGATTCCAGGCGCTGCGCGCTCCTGACCAACGGCAGCGGCGCCATGTGCCAGGTCCGGCTCGAATGGGGGCGGATCGTCAGCCAGTATGATGCCATGCTGGCGGCCAATCTGGACGGGCGCGTCCCCGTGGACCGCCGCATTCTCTTCACCCGGTGCCGTGCCTGGCTCGTCCACATGGGCTACTCCTACGAGATCGGGCTGGATTGCACCACCGATGCCGCCGTCAGCCCGGGCCAATCCGTGCAATGGAACTTCGACGTGCCGGCCGGCCTCGGGAAATCCGTGCCGCTCACGTTCTCGCTGCGCCTGTGCCGGCACCGCAACCGCATGGTCCTGGATGTCGAGCGCCACCGGGCCGCGCAGGGCGAGAAACACCTGGCCGACACGATCCCGACAACGCTGATCCTGCGTCCGGACATTGAAGACCGCAATTTCCATGAGACCTCGAAGGCCTACAGCGGCCCCGAATACCAATGGCCTGCCGCCATCACCCCGCGGGAAGACGGCTTCCGTTTCGGCCCCGGCGGCCACGCCCCCATGCAGGTGGATTTGAAAGGCAGCCTTTTTGTCCACGAGCCCCAGTGGCTCTACGGGGTGCCCCATCCCTTCGAGGCCGAGCGGGGCCTGGAGGCAAGCGGCGATCTTTTCAGTCCCGGCTTCTTCTCGATGAAGCTGGGGGGCGGCACACGCCTGCAGCTGACGGCGGGCATCGAGGGGGAAGACGAGGACACCACCGATAGGGAGGCAGGCCCAGCGGACGACCACACTCCCTCCCGCCTGCCCATGGCAGCGGTCCTGCAGACCGCCATCCGCGATTACATCGTGCGGCGCGATGATTCCCTGACCGTCATTGCCGGCTATCCGTGGTTCCTGGACTGGGGCCGCGACACACTGATCTGCCTGCGCGGCATCATCGCCGCCGGCAGGGTCGAGGAAGCCCGCGACATCCTGCTGCAGTTCGCCCGTTTTGAAGACCGCGGGACCCTTCCCAACATGATCCGGGGCAACGACGACCGCAACCGCGATACCTCCGACGCCCCGCTCTGGTTCTTCACCGCCTGCAACGACCTGCTCCTGGCCGTGGGCGATGACGATTTCCTCGACGCCGACTGCAAGGGCCGCCCGCTGCTGGAAGTCCTGCGATCCCTGGCGCAGCACATGGTTGACGGCACGCCGAACGGGATCGTCATGGATCCCGAAAGCGGACTCGTGTTCAGTCCGTCGCACTTCACCTGGATGGACACCAATTACCCGGCCGGCACCCCCCGGGAGGGCTATCCCATCGAGATCCAGGCGCTCTGGCAGGCCGCGCTGCAGCTGCTCGCCCGCGTGGATGGGCACAGCCGTTGGGAACCGCTCGCCGCGCGCGTACGCCATTCCCTCGCCATGCTCTACAGGCTGCCGGAACGCCACTACCTCACCGACTGCCTGCACGCGCAGCGGGGAACCCCCGCCACCAAGGCCACGGCCGACAATGCCCTCCGGCCGAACCAGCTCCTGGCGATCACCCTGGGCGCATTGACCGATGCGCCCACCGTCCGCGGCATTCTCCAGGCGACCGCCGCGCTGCTCATCCCCGGCGCCATCCGCAGCCTGGCCGACCAGCCGGTCTCGCCACCACTGCCGATTACCGGCCCCCACGGCCTGCTGAACGATCCGAACCGTCCCTACTGGGGGGAATACCGCGGCGATGAGGATACCCGCCGCAAGCCTGCCTATCATAACGGAACCGCATGGACCTGGCCGTTCCCTTCCTATTGCGAGGCGCTCGCCATTCACGACAAGGAACTCGTCCCGACGGCGCTATCGCTGCTCTCCAGCGTCGGTGGCCTGCTGGACAAGGGGTGTATCGGGCATCTTCCCGAAATCCTCGATGGCAACCACCCGCATCACCAGCGGGGATGCTGGGCTCAGGCCTGGGGAGCCTCGGAGGCGGCCCGCGTGCTCCGGTTGCTCACCGGCATCCAGGCATCCAACACTGCGGCCCGGACGTGACCCGGGGCTGCTAATCACCGCGGGTCACTAGCGAGATGCGCGTCAGTTTGCGCTCGTGCAGCGCCCGCAGCACCTTCACCACATCGCCATAGGGCACGGCCTTGTCGGCCCGCACGTATACCACGGTTTCCGGGGCGGTCTGCGCCAGCACGGCGCATTGCGCGACGAAAGCCTCGAACGAGACCGGACGGTTATCGAGAAACAGATTGCCCGCGCCGTCGATGCTGATCACCGCCCGCGCGGTCTCCGTCGGCAGCGGTGCGGCAGCGCCTTGCGGCAGGTTGATCGGGACGCCCTGCTCAATCAGCGGGAAGGTGACGATGAACGTGAGCAGCAGAATGAATGTCAGGTCCATCAACGGGGTCAGGTTGATCTCGCTGAGCGGCTTCAGCGTTGTCAGCGGTACTCTGCGGCTCATCGGCGATCCCCCTTCTCAGGACAAATGGACGCGCTCCAGGTCGCCGACCAGCTCCTGCGCGAAGTTGTCCATCATCACGGTCAACTGCCGAACGCGGTCGCTGAGGATGTTGTAGCCGATCGAGGAAGGCAGCGCGACAATCAGGCCGACGACCGTGGTCATCAGCGCACTGCCGATGCCGGGCGCCACTTCCGAAAGCAGCGCGGCACCAGCGCCGGCCATGCTGCCGAATGTGGTCATCACGCCCATGACCGTGCCGAGCAGCCCGAGAAAAGGTGCCACGTTGGCCGCGCTGGCAAGGTAGCCGACGCTGGACTCGAGCAGCAGCGCCTGGTCGGCCACCATGCGTTCCGCCGCGTTCTGCACCGAACGGAGCTGTCGGTCGCTGAGCGGTACATGCGAAAGGCCCTCGTCCGCGCGGAGGCTTCCCGCCTCGATCCCCTGCACATCAAGCACCGCTTCCAGTGCGGCACATGCCTGCTCGTAGACAGCTTGCAAAGGCGACCGCGAGGGCTGCCTGCTTTTATCCAGGTAAAGTTCCGCCGGATGCTTCAACGTCCGGTAGCGGCGCAGCAAGGCAAGCGATTCGTTGCGCGCGTGTATCAGGAAGATCAGTTTCGATATCATGATCGACCATGCGAAAATGGAGCCGCCGAAAAGCAGAAGGCAGATCACGATCCCGGGCGTATCCATTCTCATCATCATCGACGGCGAACTTGCCAACGGCATCATCAACAGCATCTCATTGATCATGACTATCGAACCTCCCCAACTGGCATGGCCATTACGCCCGCGGACGTTCACCCTAAAAAAAAGGCGACCGGCGAAAACGCCGGCCGCCTTTCGTGAACCGCCTGGTTACTTCTTCTTCGCGGGGGCCTTCTTCGCCACGGCCTTTTTCACAACAGCCTTCTTGGCGGGGGCCTTCTTCGCCGCCGCTTTCACCGGGGCCTTCTTCGCCGGCGCCTTTTTGGACACGGATTTGGTTGCTGTTTTCTTCGCTGCCATATCAGCCTCTCCTACTGTTCGCCGGACTTGCCGGCATGTTATTGGCCGCCGGATATACCCAGTTGTGAAAGCCACTGCAGCCTCCCAACCGATACACCGCGCACCCACATCTGTGCAATCAATGCACCAGCTGTTTCAAACGCTAAATCTTTTTTATGAATCCGTCAATAGGGTTTGATGATTTTTTTTATTTTTTTCGTGTCGTCGCGTGACGCACGCTTGCAGCGCTTCGGAAACCGACCTCTGGAATTACGGCGCGACACGACGTGCCGATTGACCTTCCCGTGTTTTTATGGCTGACTCTTCACCATGAATGCCGTCCTGTCCATCCTGATCGCGCTGCCACCGCTACTGTTGTTCTACACTTGGTGCGCCTATCCCCTGCTGGCGTTGCGGCCTGCCCGCCGGAGACGCCCACCGCAGGCGATCGCCGAGGAACCATCGCCCGTCCAGGCCCCGGCCCTTGTCGTTATTCTCTCCGCGTTCAACGAGGAGGGCGTGATCGCGGCACGCATCCGCAACCTTCTCGATGCGGAGTATCCCGCCGGACTCATCACCGTGCTGATCGGGACCGACGGCTGCACCGACGCGACCGCCCGCATGGCCAGGGAGGCCGCCGCGCCCGCGCCGCATATCCGCATCATCGAGAGGACCGTCAACCGTGGCAAGGTCGCCATGCTGCGCGATCTGGTTGCGCAGGCCGCCACGCTCCGCGGCGACACCCCGGCATTGCTGGTCTTCACCGACGCGAACACCGCCTTCCGCCCGGATGCGCTGCTCCGCCTTGCCCGTCACTTCACCGATCCCCGGATCGGCGGCGTCTGCGGACGCCTTGTCTTCAAGGGGGCCGGCAGCGGCGAGGAACGCGCCTATTGGAACCTGGAGAACATGCTCAAGGAACAGGAATCGGCACTGGACTCCTGCCTCGGTGCCAACGGTGCCATTTATGCCATTCGCCCGGAATGCTTCTGGAAGGACATCCCGGTCAACACCATCGTGGATGATTTCGTCATCGGCATGAAAGTCCGGGAAACAGGCTTCCGGATGCTCTACGATTCCCTGGCCGTCGCGGAAGAGGATATCCCCGACCTCCGTGACGAGTGGTGCAGGCGGATCCGGATCGGCAGCGGCGACTACCAGGCCGCACGACTCTGCAAAGGCTGCCTCCACCCCCGCTTCGGCGTTTTCGCCTGGTGCTTCTGGTCGCACAAGATCCTGCGCTGGTTCACCCCGCATCTGCTGCTGATGATGCTGGCCTCGGTCCTGGCCACCGCCGCCGGATCCGTATTCCGGACACCCCCGCTGCCGGTTGTCGTGATGGCAGCCGCCATCGGCCTCGGCAGCGCACT
>CAZGBW010000077.1:0-9211 GCA_964523995.1 uncultured Victivallales bacterium
CACCGCCAAAGACCAGATCGTGGCCCACGGCCTCGGTGACTGGTACGACATCGGCCCCGGCGGGCCGGGAGAGTCCAAACTGACCTCCAAGGGCCTCACCTCCACCGCGGTCTACTATCAGGGTCTTTCCATCCTGCAGCAGGTCGCGACAATTCTTGGAAAGACGGAAGAGGCTGCCGCCCTTGCAGAACGCGCCGCCAAAGTGCGCGCGGCGTTCAATGGCACCTTCTACCATCCGAAGGAAAAGCAGTACGACCGGAACAGCCAGACCGCCAATTCCATGCCGATCATCCTGGGCTTGGTCGAGGAAAACCAGCGCGATGCCGTTACAAACAGCCTCGTTTCGCAAATCGAGTCGGGCAGGTACCACGTCACCGCAGGCGATGTCGGCTTCTCCTATCTCGTGCGCGCGCTCACCGACACCGAACAGGGCGACCTGCTCTACCAGATGGTCTGCCAGACCGACGGGCCGGGCTACGCCTACCAGATAGACCACGGCGCCACCTCGCTCACCGAGGCATGGGACACCAACCCCTCTTCGTCGCAGAACCACTGCATGCTCGGCCACGTCGAGGGCTGGTTCTACCGCGGACTGGCGGGCATCCGTGCAGACGACACCGCGCCGGGCTTCCGCCACTTCATCCTGCGGCCCCAGCTGCCCAAGGGACTGGACTGGGTGAAAGCACACTACGACTCCATCCGCGGCCGCATCGCCAGCGAATGGCGCGTGGAAGGAAACGCCGTAACTTGGTCCGTGCAGGTTCCCGCAAACACTACGGCGACGGTCTACCTGCCAACCGAAAAGATGGATACCGTCACCGAAGGTGGAAAGCCTTTGACAGAAGCCAAAGGAATCGAGAAGGTAAGAAGCGAATCGGGTAGTGTGGTCCTGGAGGCCGCGTCAGGTATCTACCAGTTCCGCTGGGTAAAGTAACTGGCTGTAAAGAGACAAGCGTAAAACCACGCTCCGCGCATTCTAACGAACCCTGTGTTCTCCTGGGCACGCCAATCTCCCGATTGGCCGCTGAATAAAGTGCCAATCAGGAGATTGGCGTGCCCAGGAAAATCCGTCACAATCTCGCGCCATGCGGCGTTGATGGCTTTGGAGGCCTACCGCTTCAGAATCCCGCCGCGGCTCTGGCTGAGGTAGATGCCCTGCAGGTTCATCTTGAGCTCGTCCGCGTTGTCGGACGAGTGCTCGGCGTCGTCCAGGGTGATCAGCTTCTTGTTGACCAAATCGACCAGGCTCATGTTGAAGGTCTGCATGCCCTCCTCCTTGCCGCCGGCAATCGCATTGGCGATGAGCTTGATCTGGTTGTCGCGGATGAGCGACGCCACCGCGGGCGTGTTGAACATGACCTCAATGGCCGGCACGCGGCCCTTTCCGTCGGCGGTCGGCACAAGCCGCTGCGCGAGCAGCGCGCGCAACTGGAGCGCCAGCTGGTTCCGGACCTGCTGGTGCTGGTCGGTGGGGAACAGGTCAAGGATGCGGTCAATCGACATCATCGCGTTTGTGGTGTGCAGCGTGCTGAAGACCAGATGCCCCGTCAATGACGCCTGCACCGCGATCTGCGCCGTCTCCACGTCGCGGATTTCACCGATCATGATAATGTCCGGATCCTGCCGCAGGAAGGCGCGCAGGATCCTGGCGAAGGAGTTGCCCACGCTCTCCTTGACCGGAACCTGCATGATGCCGTCAATATCGTATTCCACCGGCTCCTCCGCCGTGAGCAGCTTGCGGTCGATCGTGTTCACGCGCTTGAGTCCCGAGTACAGGGTCGTCGTCTTTCCCGATCCGGTCGGTCCGGTCACGATCACGATCCCGTTCGGCTTCTTGATGTCGTTCGTGAACTTCGTGTAGACATCGTCCGGCATACCGAGGTTCTCGATCGTCAGCGAGACGTTGCTCTGGTCGAGGACACGCAGCACCACGCTCTCCCCGAACTGCGTCGGCAAGGTGGACACACGAAGATCGATGACCCGGCCCCCGATGCTGAGCTGGATGCGTCCATCCTGAGGCAGGCGCCGCTCGGCAATGTTCAGGCTGGACATGACCTTGATGCGCGAGATCAACGGCAGGGCAAGGCGGCGAGGCGGTGGTGCCATCTCGTAAAGCGCGCCGTCCACCCGGTAACGGATGCGGAATTCCTTCTCGAACGGTTCAAAGTGAATATCGGATGCCCGGTCGTTCACCGCCTGGTAGAGCACCAGGTTGACAAAGCGGATCACCGGCGTCGAGCCGGCCGCCTCCTCCACCCCCTTTTCATCCGTCTCGTCAACCACGGCCAGATCACCGGACTCCTCGATCTCGCCCAGCGCCGACAGCATATCGTTGACCGCGGCACTGTCATCCCCGTAGAACTGGTTGATGCAGGAGCGCACGTCGTCCTCGCGCGCCAGCACAAAGGACACATCACAGGTCAGCACGAACATCAGCTCGTCCATGACCTGGGGATTGACAATGTCGCAAACCGCCAGCTCCACCGAGCTGTCCGTCATGGAAACCGGAACCACATTGTACATCCGGGCCACGCTGGCGGGTACCCGGTGGATAATGTCCACCGGAATGTCCAGGGCCGGTAGATTCACCACGCGGGTTCCCATGTAGGCGGCCATCGCCTCCAGAAGGGCGTCCGCTTCAATCAGCCCGAGATCCACCACGATATTCCGCATCGGCTTACCCGATTCGGAATGCTCGGAGGCGACATCCTGCATCTGGCTGCCGGTCAGGATCCCCTGATCAACAAGAAGATCCAGTAACGGATCCATCGGTTTCTGCTCTTCCCCCATAGTGCCTCCCGCCTCAGCTGGCCTCTTCCTGCAGTTTCTGCTTCACGGTCTCCGCATCCTGCGCCTTCGTAATCAGATCCTCGTAACTGATCTGCCCCGCCCGGTATAGCGCCATCAGGTAGGTATCCAGCGTCACCATCCCATATTTTGCCCCGGTCTGGATATCCGAGGTGATCCGGTACGTCTTGTTGTCGCGGATCAGTGACCGGATGGACGGTGTCGAGATCATGATCTCAAAGGCCGCCACGCGTCCAGGTCGATCCTGCCGGACGAGCAGAACCTGCGAGATCACCGCCACCAGCCCCACCGAAAGCTGCGTGCGCACCTGCTCCTGCTGGTCGGACGGAAACGCATCCACAATACGGTCCACGGTACTAGCCGCCCCGGTCGTGTGCAGCGTTGCAAACACCAGATGCCCGGTTTCCGCCGCCGATATGGCCGCCTCCATCGTCTCCAGATCCCGCATTTCCCCCACGAGGATCACGTCCGGATCCTGGCGAAGCGCACGCCGCAGCGCCTCCTTGAAGGTCGGCACGTCCACGCCGACTTCCCGCTGCGTGATGATGGACTTCTTGTGCTCATGATAGTATTCGACCGGATCCTCGATCGTGATCACATGGCAGTCGCGATGCTCGTTGACATAATTGAGCATGCTGGCCAGCGTCGTCGTCTTTCCCGATCCGGTCGGACCGGTGACCAGAATCAACCCGCGCGGGCGGTAGAGAAGCTCCTTGAACTGGTCCGGCAGGCCGATCTTCTCCAGCGTCATCAGATCATTCGGAATCTGGCGCAGTACAATCCCCACCGACCCCTTCTGCTTGAACACGCTGACCCGGAACCGGGCCAGATTGTTGAATCCGAAGCCGAAATCCGTACCGCCCCCCTCCCGCACCTTCTGCTGGTGATCCGGCGAGGTGATGCTCTTCATCAGCCGCTCGGTATCCTCCGGCCGTAGCGGTTCCACATCCAACGCCTGCAGGTGCCCGTGCAAACGCAGCGTCGGCGGAATCCCGACCGCAATGTGAAGATCGGAAGCCCCCTCGTCCACAGTCAGCTGCAGCAGATCGTTCATATCGACCAGACCAGCCGGAATCTTATCTTCAGTCTCATGCAGGTTCGCCATATCAGTCCTCATCGCCCATGGTTACACGAAGCACCTCATCCAGCGTGGTGACGCCGGCACCGATCTTCCGGATCCCATCCTCCCGCAACGTGCGCATCCCCAGATCCCGGGCATGCTGGCGCATCTCGGATACCGGGACCTTGTCGAAAATCATGTGCTGGATCGCGTCATTGATCAGGAATATCTCGAAAAGCCCCTTGCGTCCTAGATATCCCGTCAACGAGCAATGACTGCAGCCGTGGCCCCGCACCAGCTTGACTCCCCGCAGCGCCTCCCCCCCGGTCCCCAGGGATGTAATCACATCAGCTGTCGGCTCGTACTCCTCCCGGCAGTGCTCGCAAATGCAGCGAACCAGCCGCTGCGCCATCACCGCACGCACGGCCGACGCCACCAGGAATGGCTTGACGCCAATGTCCAGCAGACGCGTGATCGCACTGGGCGCGTCGTTCGTATGCAAGGTGCTGAATACCAGATGGCCGGTCAACGAGGCCTCGGTCGCGATGTTGGCCGTCTCCTTGTCGCGAATTTCACCGATCATCACGATATTCGGTGCCTGCCGCAGGATCGAGCGCAGTGCCAGTGAGAACGTCATTCCAACCGTCTCGTTGACCTGGACCTGGTTGATTCCCGACATCTGGTACTCAACCGGATCCTCCACGGTGATGATCTTCCGGTCCGGCCGATTGATGTGGTTGAGACAGGCGTAAAGGGTGGTCGTCTTCCCGGACCCCGTCGGGCCCGTCACCAGAAGGATCCCGTCCGGCAAACCGATCAGCCGCTCGAACAGCTGCTGATCATCGGAGAAGAAGCCAAGCTTCGGCAATCCCAACGCCAGGTTCTGCTTGTCCAGGATACGCATCACGATACTCTCGCCGTTGTTCGCCGGTACCGTGGAGACACGAAGATCAAGCTCTCGCCCCAGGATGTTCACCTGGATACGGCCGTCCTGCGGGACCCGCTTTTCCGAGATCTTCATGCCGGCCATGATCTTCACCCGCGAGATGATCGCCGACTGCAGTCGCTTGGGGGGGCCATCCACCTCATGCAGCACACCGTCAATCCGGTAGCGCACGCGAAAACGCTTCTCCAGCGGTTCGAGATGGATGTCGGACGCCCGGTTGCGATACGCCTCGAGGATCAGCAGGCTGACGAGCTTGATGATCGGCGCGTCGGAATCGGTCGTGCTGTCGGTATCAATCAGATGATCCTGGACCGTCTCCACATCCACGGTTCCATCCGTGATCTGGTCCAGCATGTTCTCGACGTCGGCTTCCGCCGGGTAGTAACGCTCCAGCAACGCCTGGAGCTCCTTGCGTCGGGCCACGACCCCGTCCACGTTGATCTTGAGCAGGTAGCGCAGTGAATCGAGCGTGTCGTAGTTCAGCGGATCGCTCATCGCCACGGTCAGGCCGCTGTCCGTCTTGTAGATCGGCATCACGTGATAGCGTCGCGCGGTCTCCTGCTTGACGAGATCGCGTACATCGGCCGGAACGTCCAGGTCGAGGAGCGAGACGAATTCCATGCCGAAAAGCCCTGCCAGCAGTCCGAGCACGTCATCCTCGGTCACCACGGAGTCAGCCAGCAGCAGATCGAGCGCCGTCCCGTCGCGCACCCCGATCTGGCTGCGGGCATGCGCCACCTGTTCCGGGGTTACCATGCCGTTATCCAGCAGCACCTCGAGTACGTATTCGTCGTTCGATGTCAAGATCAGCCCCCTAGTTTTCGCGTCAGCACGTCCATGACCATCGGAGGATTCGCCTTGCCGCGACTCAGCCGCATGACCTGCCCCACCAGGAACTGCAGCGCTGCCGCCTTTCCGTTCCGATAGTCCGCCACCGATTGCGGATTGCCCGCGATGGCCTGATCCGCCAGCGACTCAATCGCCCCGGTATCGTTCACCTGCGCCAGCCCCCGCTCGCTGACAATCGTAGCGGGGTCTCCGCCACTGTCAACAAGAACCTCAAAAACCGCCTTGGCCCCGTTCATGTTGATCGTACCCGCCTCCACGAGTCCGACCAGCGCTGCCAGCGCCGCCGCCTTCAGCGGCAGGGCCGCCAGCGTTGTCTCCCGCTCCGCCAGCACCCGGAGCACCTCGGTCATGATCCAGTTCGAGACCGCCTTCGCATTCACGCCCGTCCCCGCTGCCGCCTCGAAGAAGTCGGCGATGTCGCGGTCGGCGGAAAGCACCCCTGCATCGTAAGCCGGGATCCCGTACTGGGCCGCAAACCGCCGCCGCCGGTCGCGCGGAAGTTCCGGAAGTGCGGATCGCCACGCTTCCACGAGGGCCGGTGCCAGGACGACCGGCATCAGATCTGGCTCCGGGAAATAGCGGTAGTCATGGGCATCCTCCTTGGTGCGCATACTCGCGGTGACCCCCTGGTCGGGGTCCCACCGCCGGGTCTCCTGCACCACCCTCTCGCCCCGCCGCAGCAGCTCGCCCTGCCGTTCGACCTCATGATGCAGGGCGTCACGCACTCCCTTGAAGGTGTTCAGGTTCTTCAGTTCCGCCTTGGTCCCCAGGATCCCCTGTCCTTCCGGACGCAGGCTCACGTTCACATCGCAACGCATGTTGCCCTCTTCCAGGTTGCAGTCGCTGACGCCGATGTACAGCAGGATCTGCTTGAGAGCCTGCAGGAACGCATACGCCTCATCGGGCGATTCCATTTCCGGCTCGGTCACGATCTCCATCAGCGGATGCCCGGCCCGGTTGAAGTCCACACCGCTGGAGCGCGCCAGGTGCGTGCTTTTGCCGACATCCTCCTCCAGGTGGATCCGCGTCACGCCGATGACCTTCTCCACGCCATCCAGGTCAATGACCACGGAGCCGCCCTCGCAAAGCGGCTTGTCGTACTGGGAGATCTGGTAGTTCTTCGGCATGTCCGGATAAAAATAGCTCTTGCGGTCGAACTTGCTGAACCCGCGGATCCGCGAGCCGATCATCAGCCCCGTCAGCACCGTCAGCCGAATCGCCTCCATGTTCATCACCGGCATCGCCCCTGGATAGCCAAGGCAGACCGGGCACACCAGCGAGTTTGGCTCGGCCCCGTACCCCGTCGGACAGGCGCAGAACATCTTGGACTGCGTTTTGAGCTGAACATGGATTTCAAGGCCGATTGTTGTTGAATACTTCATCGCGTGCTCCCCGTATTTCCCGCCCCTCAGTGCCCCTGTCGCAACCGACTCTTCTCAAACGCATGCCCGATGTGCAGCACCCGCCCCTCGCCGAACGCAGGCCCCAGGATCTGCAGCCCGACCGGCAACCCCTCCGGCGTCGGATACGATGGAACCGCCAGGGCGCAGATTCCCGCCAGGTTCGCGGTCGCCGTGAACACATCACTCAGATACATCTTCAGCGGGTCGTCCGTATTCTCCCCCACCCGGAAGGCGGGTGTCGGGGTTACCGGTGCCAGGAGCGCATCGCAGGTCCGGAAGGCATCCTCGAAATCGCGCCGGATCAGGGTACGCACCTTCTGCGCCTTCAGATAGTACGCATCGTAATATCCGCTGCTGAGCACATAGGTCCCGAGGATAATGCGTCGTTTCACCTCCGCACCGAACCCCTGTGCGCGCGTCTTCCCGTACATGTCGATCGGGTCCGTCGCCCCTTCCGCGCGCCGTCCGTACCGCACACCGTCGAAACGCGCCAGATTCGCCGAGGCTTCCGCCGTGGCGATGATGTAGTAGACCGCGATCGCGTATTGTGTATGCGGCAGCGATACCGGCATGATTTCCGCCCCGAGCGAACGGCAGGTCTCGACCGCCGCCTCGACCGAGTCCCGTACCGCCGTGTCCATCCCGTCCACAAAATACTCGCGCGGCAGCCCCAGCCGGATTCCCTTCAGATCCTCGCGAAGCGATTCCGTATAGTCCGGTACCGGCATCGCCAGGGAGGTCGAGTCCATCGGATCCGCCCCCGCCATGACCCCCAGCAGCACGGCCGCGTCCTCCACCGTTTTCGTCATCGGGCCGATCTGGTCCAGCGACGAGGCAAATGCCGTCAGCCCGTAGCGCGACACCCGCCCATAGGTCGGCTTCAAACCGGTGCAACCGCAGAAGGCCGCCGGCTGACGGATGGATCCGCCGGTATCCGTGCCCAGCGTGGCGATCGCCTCGCCGGCAGCCAATGCCGCCGCCGAACCCCCGCTGGACCCGCCGGGGACCCGCTCCAGGTCCGCCGGGTTACGCGTCACCTGGAAGGCGGAGTTCTCCGTCGAGGAGCCCATCGCGAACTCGTCCATGTTCGTGCGCCCGAGAAACACCGCCCCCGCCGCCCGAAGCCGCGCGATCACCGTCGCATCATAGGGGGACCGGTAGCCTTCAAGGATCCGCGACGAGCATGTGCAGGGCTGCCCTTCCACATTGAGGAGGTCCTTGATTCCAAGGGGGACGCCTAGCAGCGGTCCTTGCGCACCGCCAGCCCGCGCCGCATCCGCAGCCCGGGCCTGCGCCATCGCCGCCGCCTCGTCCACGGTCACATACGCCCGGATCTGCGGATCGCGCTCACGAATCCGCGTCGCCAGTGCCGCGGTCAACTGCTCGGAAGTGCACTCTCCACTGGCCAGCAGCCGACCCGCCCCGGTCACAGTCATCCGGTCAAAATCAAATTCCGTCATGATCTACTCCACAATCTTCGGCACTGCAAACAAGCCGTTCGCCTCGCTCGGTGCATTCGCCATCACCCGTTCTCGATCCAGTCCGGGGCGCGCACGGTCCTCACGAAACACGTTCACCACCTCCACGGCATGCGATGTCGGTTCCACCCCGCTTACATCCAGTGCGTCAATCTGCTTCACATAACCGACAATCTGCTCCATCTGCGGCTGGAACGTCGCCACTTCCGCGTCGGTCAGATGCAATCGCGCCAGATGCGCCACATACGCCACATCCAGGCCCTTGCCCCGGCTCTGTTGATTCTGCTGCATGGTTTCTCCGCCTCCCCTGTTTCCGCACAAGAATGAATCCGTATCCTATCCCCAAACCCGGCAGCTGTAAAGACACGACTGAATCCAGCGCACGATCATTGCCACACAGGAAACTTGCCTGTCGCCTGATCTTAAACTACATTCCCCACCGCATCCGCGGATTCCACTCCCCGGATTACCGCCAAATCGGCAGGATCAGCTTGAACAGGAAGACGGACAATGAAAATCACATCGGATCTGCATCCGGATCTCCGCGGTGCGCTACGCCAGATCATCATATCCTGGCTTTTCGGCGCGGCCTGGATGTACATGGTCAGTGGTGCCATTTTCACGCGTTACGCCAAGCTTCTGCATGTGAGCAACTTCGGGTTCGGAA
>CAZGBW010000078.1:0-2970 GCA_964523995.1 uncultured Victivallales bacterium
GCATGGTGCCACGTCCCGAATGAATGCCGCATTGCATCCTTGCGGTATTGCACGCCTGATTTCTTTACAACCGCCTCGAACCGGGGGCGCGAATATTCGATTTCTCCCCGCTCCATCGCGTGAGGTGCAAGCCATGCCAGCAGGTTCTTGGATATGTCCACGCGTCGCCCGTTCCGGTTCTTGTCCTGTTCAGGTTTCAAGTCAATATGCGGCTTGTCCCCGGTCAAGTGAATGTTGCGCCAGTCTAGCGGCCCATGGTCGGTGTTCTGTCCGTGCATCTCGGAGGGGCGCAATCCGGCAAACAAACCGATAGCGATATATGGCACTAGCTCGGGGTCGTGCTCGCAGGCAGTGGTCAACATCTTGACGGCTTCGGCGGGTGTCAGATAGTGGACGATGTTCTTGTCGGATTTCGCACCCAGATCGGCGGTCGGATTGTCCACCATGTAATGGCGTGAGATTGCGTAGTTGAAAAACGCGCCCAGGTGCCTCAAGTAGCTCTTGCGGGTGCCTTGCGACTTGGACACCTTACCCAGCCATTCCTCGAAGACGTGGAGCGTTATCTCGTGCATTTTCTTGCCCTTCACGTCATTGGCTAGACGCTGGGTCTGCTGGGAATAGCTGCGGATCGTAGCCGGGCGCAATCCTTCATCCTCGCAACGTTTCAGGAATAGCGAGCGGCATTCCTCGACGGTCTTCTCCCCGCCTTCCGGCTTGGCATATTTCACGAAGTAGCGAGCGGCATCGGTAAGCGTTCCCATGTTTTTGAGGATCGCCAGAGCGTCCACGGCATCACGCAATGTTTCGGCGTTCAACTTCGTGCCGTCCTCACCTATGCGCCGCCGGATGATCTTCTCACGGTCTCCCGATATTTTAAACTCGTGGTTCAACCGCTTGGCCTCGGCCTCGGCTTCGGTGGCCGTGGAGTAGGTCTTTCGCTGGCGTTTCTTGTCGGCATCGTACCATGTCACCACATGGCGGGAATAGGCCTTCCCGCGCACTGTGATCGTGGTTGTCGTGATCTTGGCTTGCTGTGTCATGTGCGGCCCCCTTTGTTATGTCAAACGCTGGGGATAGCATGACACAACATTGACACAACAAGCAAGTAGAAAATAAAAAAGGGTTTCCGGTATTTCACGAAAACCCTTGTAAACATTGGCGGAGGGTGAGGGATTCGAACCCCCGTATGCCTTACGGCATAACATGATTTCGAGTCATGCGCATTCAACCGGGCTCTGCCAACCCTCCAGATTTCCGGACGGGGTCGTAATGTACGGTGCCGGAACGGCAATGTCAAGAAAAGCGCTTGGTTATTTCCTCGTGCCCCGGAGCCCGTTGTTCAGGTCTGCGGCGAGTTCACATCGGCGGCCTTGCGCAGGTACGGCCAGTAGTGCCGGGTGTAGATGAAGAGCGACAGGATCGTGATGACCAGCGTCAGCAGCACGAAGGCGTAAACAAACGCGCTCCGGTAGGGTTCGGGGATGAACTGCAGGTGCTGAGGGGCCTCCTCGTGATAGTAGACAACACAGATCATCGGGAAGTTCAGGGCGGTCCGCAGCTTTCCCGACCAGTTGGCTTTGCCGCTGACCTGGTAGATCGCGCCGATGGAGCGCAGGAACGTGATCCACTGGTCGCGGGCGAGGAAGACCAGCGTGAGGACCAGCATGGCGGCGGCATCGGCATGCGATGTGCTCTTGTCAATCGCCATCACATACACCAGCAGCGGCAGGGATGCCAGATAGAAGAACTTGTCCATCAGGGGATCCACATGGGCGCCAAACTGGGTGACAACCTTGAATTTCCGGGCGTAATAGCCATCGAAGAGGTCGGTTAGCGCGGAAAGGACCAGCGAGGCGAAGGTGATCCAGAAAAGCCAGGGGGCAGGATAGGAGGCATGGATGATGGCCCCCGCAAAGAACAGCAGGACGAGTGGCAGCCGTGCCACCGTCAGGAAGGTTACAAACGCAAGTTTCAGGCCTCGGCTCATGATGTCTCCCGCGATTTAAGTACTCCGCCCGGGCTGAGGTTTCAGGGGGCGGATTGAAGACTGTGATGCACCATAAAAGAAAAAGGGCAGGAAGTCGAACACTTCCCGCCCTTTTCTGATTCCTCGAGCGAACGATCAGGCACCGAGCTGGTAGCGGACGAATCGCTTGATGACGAACGTTTCGCCCAGTGGTTTGGCGATAACCTCCAGCAACTCGGTGATGGTCTGCTTGGGTTCCTTCACAAAGCCCTGGTTCACCAGGCAGGTCTCCGCGAAGAACTTGCCCATCTTGCCGTCCACGATCTTGTTCACCATGTTGGCCGGTTTGCCCTCGACCTGCTTGGCGTAGATCTCGCGTTCCGCGGCAATGGTCGCGGCGGGAATCTCATCGGATTTGAGGTAGACGGGATTGGCGGCGGCGATATGCAGCGTCAGATCCTTGACCAACTCGACAAACGACGGATTGTCCTGTGTGGCGGGTTTGGTGCAGGACACCTCGACCAGGACGCCGACCTTGCCGCCCATGTGGATATACGACGCCAGTTTGCCGCAGCCTTTCAGGATGTAGCGCACATTACGGCGGATCTTGAGGTTCTCGCCGGTGGCGGCGACTTTCTCCATGAGCGTGTCTTTCAGGACATCGGCGAGCGGCGCATCGGTTTCTGGTGCTTTCCTCGCCACCATTTCCACAAAGGCCTTGAAGTCGGCGTTACGGGCGACAAAGTCGGTTTCGCAGTTGACCTCGACCATGCCGATGGTCTTACCGTCGGCGGATTCCACCGCGGCGATGATGCCTTGGTTGGCGGCCTTCTCGGCGCGCTTGGCGGCTACGGCAACCCCCCGTTCGCGAAGTTTCTTGATGGCTTCTTCCATGTTGCCTGCACATTCGACCAGTGCCTTCTTGCATTCCATCATGCTGACATTGGTCGCGTCCCTGAGTTCTTTCACCTGTGATGCTGTGATTTCCATTGGAGATCCTCCTT
>CAZGBW010000078.1:3070-9166 GCA_964523995.1 uncultured Victivallales bacterium
ATGGATTCGCGGGTGATATCCACGACGAACATGACCCCGGGGCGCTTGCGCATCTCCGCGATGCCGGTCAGATTGCGGCGCAGTTTCTCGAGCTCATGCCGGTCGCGGGCCGCTTCCTGCTTGTGCATCTTCTCGAACCCGCCGCTCTTCTCAACCTGATCGAGTTCCTTGAGGCGCGTAACGCGGTTGCGGATCGTGTCGGCATTGGTCAGCATGCCGCCCATCCAGCGGTGCGACACGTAGGGCTGCCCGCAAGCCGTGGCCGTCTCGGTGATGGCCTTCTGCGCCTGCTTCTTCGTGCCGACAAACATCATGGTTCCGCCTGAGAGGCCGATCTCGTAGGCGAAGTTCGCCGACTCCTGGAGCATGAACAGGCTCTTGTTCAGGTCGATGATGTGAATGCCGTTCCGCTTATCGAAGATGAAGGGTTTCATCTTGGGATTCCAGCGCTTGGTCTGATGACCGAAATGAACCCCGGCGTCGAGCAGGTCGCGAACGGTGACAGCGGCCCCTTTTTCCCTCTCGGTAATACCTTCGTTTTCCACAGCATTCTCCTCTGCATTTTCGGCGGTTTTTCCCCGCCTTTTGTTAATGAATCCGCTTTGGCACCCGGTGTGGTCCGGGATGCACTCGCTTCTCCGTACGGCTGTCGCCGGACTGGAATTAAACGCGAATGCTACCAGATGCATAGCCAAAGGCAAGCATTATCGTATCCCGTTTTTGTGCCGTTGCCGTCGATGGCCACGCGCCTGGCCGTCAGTCCAGCACGGCACCGGTGCCGGCGTTCCGGACGCTGCGGCTGTAGCGGCGCAGGTACCCGTCCACCGGCCGTGGCGGCGGCGGCACGAAGGCGGCCCGGCGCCGGGCGATGGTCTCGTTGTCGAGACAGACGTGCAGCGCGCGCTGCGGGATGTTGATCTGGATCATGTCGCCATCCTCGATCAGGGCGATCAGTCCACCCTCGGCGGCTTCCGGGGACACATGGCCGATGCAGGCGCCGCGGGTGCCGCCGGAGAATCGCCCGTCCGTGATCAGGGCGACGCTTTCGCCGAGCCCCTGGCCCATGATGTACGACGTCGGCGCCAGCATTTCCTGCATGCCGGGGCCGCCCTTCGGTCCCTCGTAGCGGATGACCACGACATGGCCCGCGCGAACCTTGCCGGCCAGGATGCCGTCGCAGGCTTCCTCCTGGGAATTGAAGATGATCGCGCGGCCCTCGAAGACGAGCATGCTGGCGGCGACCCCCGCCTTCTTCACGACCGCGCCCTCCTCGGCCATATTGCCGCGCAGGATCGTCAGCCCCCCGTCCGAGGAGTAGGGTTTGTCCAGGGGGTGGATCACGCTGGTGTCCCGGATCGCGGCGCGGGATACGTTCTGCCAGAGGGTCTTGCCCGTCACGGTGATCACGTCCTTGTTCAGCAGCCCCTTGATCTGGCCGATCTCGCGCAGGATGGCGCTCACGCCGCCCGCGCGGTCCACATCCTCGATATGGAAGGCCGAGGAGGGGGATACCTTGCAGATATTCGGGCATTTCCCGGAAATGGCGTTGATGCGGTTCAGGTCATAGCTCACGCCCGCCTCGTGCGCGATCGCGAGCGTATGCAGCACGGTGTTGGTACTGCCGCCCATGGCCATATCGAGCGCGAAGGCGTTATCGATGGATTTATCCGTGATGATCTCACGCGGCAGCGGTCCGCCGGCCAGGGCCAGCTCGACGATGCGCCTGGCCGCCTTGCGGTAGAGGGCCTTGCGGCGCGGGTCCATGGCCAGGATCGTGCCGTTGCCCGGCAGGGCGATCCCGATGCCCTCGCAGAGGCAGTTCATCGAGTTGGCCGTGAACATGCCGGAGCAGGAACCGCAGCCGGGACACGCGTTTTCCTCGATATCGGTGAGATCGCGGTCGCTGATCTTCTTCTGCCCGTGCGCGGCGACGCCCTCAAACACGCTGATCAGGTCCACCGTCTTCCCTGCCGATGTCTTGCCCGCCGCCATCGGGCCGCCGCTGACGAACAGCGTCGGTATATTGGCCCGCAGGGCACCCATGAGCATGCCGGGGACGATCTTGTCGCAGTTCGGGATGCAGATCACGGCGTCAAAGCAGTGCGCCTTGAGCATGGACTCGACCGAGTCGGCGATGATCTCGCGCGAGGGCAGGGAGTATTTCATGCCGGCGTGGCCCATGGCGATTCCGTCGCAGATGCCGATGGTGTTGAACTCGAAGGGGACGCCGCCCGCCTTGGTGATCTCGCGCTTGATGAGTTTCGCGACCTGGTCGAGATGGGCGTGGCCGGGGATGATCTGGTCATACGAATTGCAGACCGCGATAAAGGGTTTCGCGAAATCCTCGGCCTTCACGCCGGTTGCCCGGAGGAGGCTGCGATGAGGGGCCCGTTCCCATCCGGATTTGATCTGGTTGCTGCGCATGATATGAGTCCTTTCGACGCCGGGTTGCTGATAAAACGACAGTCCGCTTCTACCACGAAGCGCCTCGCGATGTCAAATTCGGCAGCAGGCCAATTCGGTTGGACTGGTCACATGCCGGCGGCGAAGCGCTCGATGGCCATGGCGGCGGTCAACCCGAGCGTGGCCAGGATGGAAAACGTCACGAATCCCAGCATCGCGCGGTTCCCCGGCGTCGCGCGGGGCATGCAGGCCAGCATGCCGGCCACGGCCGGTATCGAGACCGCCACGACCCGGAGCAGGGATGCAAACGCGCTTTCCGGCAGCATCACGCCAGCAAGAATCAACGGGGCCGCGATATGTAGCGCCACCACCACTTGCCTGGCGCGATGGATCCCGAAGAGCACGGAGATGGTCTTCTTGCCCCCGGCCCGGTCGGATGGCTCATCCGGCAGCGTTGTTGAAAACGCGCAGGCTAGTTGAAGGGGAAGCAGGACGGCCAGATAGCGGATGGGAAAGCCTGCAAACGTCCCCGCCTGAAGATAGAAGCCGAATAGGGGAAGCACCAGGCCGACGCCGATCATCTGCAGGAATTCCCCGCCGCCGCGATACGAAAGCCGGACGGGCGGAAAACTGTACAGCCATAAAAGAGCCAGCGCGGTCAGGATCAGCCCCGGTGCCAGAGGCCGCCCTTGCAGCAGGAGGACGCCGCCGATCACGAGGCACAACCCCACCGTGACCGCGACGCCCGTCTTCAGGTCGGACACCGTCAGCTTGCCGTCCGCCAGCACGCGGGATCCGCCGGAAAAGGGTGTGAACGTCGAATTCAGCCGGTCAATGGCCGCATCCGCGACATCGTTGGCATAAACGATGAAGAGTTGAATCACCAGGCCGAACAGCCAGGTCAATCCCGCCATCGGCCAGTTCAGGTGACCCGACCGGCAGAACCAGAGCGCCTGCCCCAGTAGGAGCGGAAAGAAAATATACCCCTGGGAGGCCAGGCGGGATGCTTGTATCCAATACTTCAGCTTGGGATTGATCATGCGGGGTTATATGAAAATGCAAGCCCAAAGGCAAATGGATAAACAACGGCCACCGAGAATCCCGCGGAAAACCCATAGATCAGTTCCTCCAGGGGAACAGGACCGGCAAAGGCATTCAACAGGCCGGCGGTATGCCAGTACTGGTCAAAGACACCCGGCAGAAGGCCCTCGAATGCCAGGCAAATCGCGCCATAGGTGCCCACTGTCACCACGCCGCTCTTGCAGGCGTCTCGCCATAAGTCCAGGCGACGCGTCAACAGGATGGCGGCCGATAGGGCGGACATGATGGGTGGTGCCGAATAGATGGCTGGAATTCCGGCAAGCCAGGACATCAACGCCAGCAACAAGGCAGAGCTGATCAGGCCGGCCGTGATCAGGAATGGCGGTCTCCCGCCACCAGGTGGATAGGCCAGAAGCCGTTTTCGCGAAACGGCCGGATAGACACCGATGGACGTCGCCCCCAGTGCGGCGACGAACAGGAAATCCTCGATGCCGAAGCCAAGCGTGCGGGCAGCATCAAAGAGGAACGGAGGATCCCAGTAGTCGGGATAAAACAGGAACTCAGTCAGGGCAAAGGGCAGGGACAGAGCCGCCACCCGAGCCATATGAATCCGCAGATCCTGGCGGAGAATTCCCACCAGCAGCGCCGGGATGCAAGTCAGGCCGCACAACACCAGAAAGGGATAGGCTGTCATGTCGGGAGCGTACCTGACCCGCCGCGAAAGTCCACGTTTAAGCGCAAGGGAACCGTTCAGCCCTTGTCGGCATGGAACAGGTATTCAAGCCCGTTGGCCTTGATCGTGTAGACTGTCTCGAGCATCCTGCCCAGCTCGCCCTTCGGCAGACCCTGTTGCCGGAACCAGACCACATAGGCCTCGGGCAGGTCGACCAGTCGCCGTCCTGCATATTTGCCGAATGGCATCACCGCCTTCGACAGCTTGATAAACGCCTCGGGATCGGGGGGGATCTCCTCGCTCATTGTGTATTCCTTGTTGCCTGTAACTTCAATGCTGCCCACCGGCCTTGCGCCGGTGGAGGCTGACGTTGAGGTTGGAACATCTAACCCAACTTAACCTTCTTCACCACCGGCGCAAGGCCGGTGGGACCGTGATCATTTCGATCGACAACTGGAAAAGGTTGACGTTTCCGCGGGATCGTGTCAAATGAACAACATCATGCAGACCAATACCGATGTTGGCGCCAGGCACCCGCGACCCGGCGTCGCGAGTGGACGCGGTTGGGGGAAGATCCTGTCCCGCCGGCTGCTCCTGGTGCTGCCTGTACTGGCGACATTCGCGGGCTGGCACGTCTACAAGCCGTTGCCCGCCGGACTCGACGTCGCCGGCCCGTTCCGGCCCGCCCGCGATCTGCGCTTCCTGCGCGACATCACCTATACCGCTGCCGACGGCAGCCGCCGCTTCGACCAGCAGATCTTCGATGAAGTCCTGGCCATGATCGCCGGAGCCGACTCGCTGCTGGTGATCGACATGTTCCTGTTCAACGACTTCACCGGCAGGGAGGATCGCATCCACAGGGCGCTCTCCCGCGAACTGACCGACGCGATCATCGCGCGGCGGCAAGCCCGGCCGGCGCTGCGCTGCTGGCTGATCACCGACCCGATCAACACCTGGTATGGCGGACTCGGGGCGGCGCACCTCGACCGCCTGCGGGCGCACGGCGTGACCGTGGTCACCACCCGGCTGAGCGCCCTGCGCGACAGCAACCCCGCGCATTCGGTCTGGTGGCGACTGCTGCTGCGCTTCTGGCCGCACCGCTTCGGGCCTATGCTGCCCAACCCCGTGACGGGCGGCCGCGTTCCGTTGCGCAGTTACTTCGACCTGTTCAACTTCAAGGCCAATCACCGCAAAACCGTCATCGCCGACCGTCAGGGGGTGCCGACGGCGTTAGTCACCTCCGCCAATCCCCACGATGCCAGCAGCGCCCATCACAACGTGGCGGTCGTGTTCAGCGGACCGGCGGTCGCCGACCTGC
Source organism: uncultured Victivallales bacterium (assembly GCA_964523995.1). Classification (GTDB taxonomy): domain Bacteria; phylum Verrucomicrobiota; class Kiritimatiellia; order UBA8416; family UBA8416; genus UBA8416. The sequence goes on from CAZGBW010000078.1 coordinate 8,506, forward strand.
TGGCGACCGAGGCGGCGGTATGCGCGATGTCGGGAGCTCCGGAGCCGGAGGCGGTGCCTGAGCCCGTTGCCGCCGAGCCGGACGCGCCGACGCCCCTGCGCATCCGTGTGCTGACCGAGCGTGCGGTCGAGCGGGCGGCGCTGGATCTGCTCGGGCGCGCGCAAGCGGGCGACACCGTCACCCTGGCCATGTTCTACCTCGCCTCGCGGCCCGTCGTCCGCGCCCTGGAACAGGCCCATCGGCGCGGTGCCGGGGTCAGCGTGCTGCTTGATCCGAACAAGGATGCCTTCGGACGCGAGAAGAACGGGATCCCGAACCGGCCGGTGGCTGCCGAGCTCATGGCGGCGGGGATCCCGGTGCGCTGGGTGCAGACGTGTGGAGAGCAGTTCCACACCAAGCTGCTGGTGCTTGAGACGGCCGGGGGCGAGCTGGCCACGATCCTCGGTTCCTCCAACTACACCCGGCGCAACCTGCGCAACCTCAACCTCGAGACCAGCGTCGAGATCCGCAGCCCGCGGGACGCCGCCTTTTCCGCATCCGTGCGCGACTACCTCGCGCTTGCCTGGCGCACGCAGCCGCTGCCGGTCATTGCCGGCGACTACGGGACCTACGCCGATCCCTCGCGCTGGCGGCGGATGCTGTACCGCCTCCAGGAAGCCAC
>CAZGBW010000079.1:0-5614 GCA_964523995.1 uncultured Victivallales bacterium
CAGGCGCACATTCCACACGCGGAACGCCGCCTCGATCTGGATGCCCAGGGACATCTTCGAGGCCCCGAAACGGCGGTCTGCGAAATGAATCGGGACTTCGCCAATATGGTAATCCAGACAATGTGCCAGGTGCGCCATTTCCACCAGGAATATGTAGCCTGTTGACTGAATGCGCTCAAGCGGCATGCCAAGCATCGTCTCGCGCCGCCACAACCGGTAGCCCGTGGTGACATCACGGAACGGCAGGCCGAGAATCCGGCGCGCATAGAAATTGCCGAAGGCCGAAAGCCCCTTGCGCCAAGGCGGCCAGCGCTCATCCACACTGCCACCCGGCGTGTAGCGGGACCCGAGGACCATGTCACAGGCCTGAAGCTTCTCCACCATCCCGGGCAGGACTTGCGGATCATGGGAAAAATCGGCATCCATTTGCGCAATCGCCTCCGCACCACCGTCAAGGGCGATTCGGAATCCTTCCAGATAGGCGGAGGAAAAGCCCAGTTTGCCGGGACGATGGAGCACTTGGACCCGGCCGGGGAAGTCCGCTGCAAGCTGATCCGCCACGCGACCGGTCCCGTCCGGGCTGTTGTCGTCCACCACCAGCAGCCGGAGGTCCAGGGGAAGGGCAAGAAGCACGGCCGCCAGCTTCGGCAGATTCTGCGCCTCATTGTACGTGGGTGTGACAACGGTAATTCGCATAAGATTCCGTTAACCGATCTTGAATGTTCCCTCATTCCCGGCACCCGCGCCGGAATTGCCCCTGCTATTGCTGTTTTATCGAATTCGCCTTGCCTGTCAACAAAAAAGAAACACAAAAAAGAAACCCCCCGCCGGGAATTCCCGGCGGAGGGTAGACACTCCGGAACAGACCGGTCAGCCCTGATAGATCTCCATGCCGGCCATCTTCGTGAGAAGGTCGTATTTGGCGGCAAACAGCTTATCCGCCTGATCCATCAGTTTCTTGGCGTTCGCGGGATTGCTCTTGGTCAACACCCGGAAACGGTTCTCCTTCAAGGCATGTTCACTGAACTTCATGGTCGGCGGCTTGCTGTCGAGCGTGAGCGGATTCTTGCCCTCTGCGCGCAGCATCGGGTTGTACCGGTAAAGCGGGAAGTGACCCGACGCCACCGCGTCCTTCTGGTTGTCCAGGCCGTTGGTCATATCAATACCCTGCGCGATGCAATGCGAGTAGGCAATGATCAGGGAGGGTCCGTTGTAGGCTTCCGCCTCGGTGAACGCCTTGACCACCTGGTTCGGATTGGCTCCGAGCGCGATCTGCGCAACATAGATGTTGCCGTAGGTCATCGCGATCATCCCCAGATCCTTCTTGTTCATCGGCTTGCCGGATGCGGCGAACTTGGCCACCGCCCCCATCGGCGTGGACTTCGACGCCTGGCCACCGGTGTTGGAGTAGACTTCCGTATCGAGCACCAGCACGTTGACATTGCGACCGGAGGCCAGGACGTGATCCAGGCCGCCATAGCCGATGTCATAGGCCCAGCCGTCGCCACCGACAATCCAGACCGACCGCTTGACGAGGTAGTCCGCCACGGACAGGAGCAGGGCGCAGTCCGCGCACTTGCAACCGGTCAGCTTCGCCTTCAGCTGGCGGACGCGACCGCGCTGGGCCTCGATGCCGGCTTGCGCGGACTGATCCGCGGTCTTGATCGCGTTCAGCAGATCCGCGGGCATGTCCTTGCAGTCGGACGCCCCGGACAGGAACTTCTCCACCAGCTCGAGGGCATAGGTATTGAACCGGTCGGCTGCCAGGCGCATGCCGAAACCGAATTCCGCATTGTCCTCGAACAGCGAGTTCGACCAGGTCGGACCGCAACCGTCTGCACGTGTGCAGTACGGGGTCGTGGGCAGATTTCCTCCATAGATGGAAGAGCACCCGGTCGCATTGGCAATCATCGCGCGATCACCGAAAAGCTGCGTCAGCAGCTTGACATAGGCGGTCTCTCCGCAGCCCGCACAGGCACCGGAGAATTCAAAGAGCGGCTGGCAGAACTGGCTGCCCTTGACCGTTTCGCGGTTGTAACGCGCCGGGTCGGTTTCCGGGAGCCCCAGGAAGAAGTCCCAGTTCGCGCGCTCGCGCTCACGAATGGGGATCTGCTCGGCCATCATCACCGCTTTCCGGCCCGTGGGCTGCTTCGTCTGGCTATCGCGTTCAGCGCCAGGACAACGCTGCACACAGGCACCGCAGCCGGTGCAGTCTTCCGGTGCCACCTGCACGGTGAACTTCAGGCCGGCGAGGTCCTTGCCCTTGGCATCGTCGCTCTTGAAGCCTTCCGGGGCACCCGCGAGCTCCTTCGGATCGTAAGCCTTGATCCGGATGGCGGCGTGGGGACAGACCAAGGCGCATTGCCCGCACTGGATGCAGAGATCCTTGCTCCACTCCGGAATCTCGACGGCGATGTTGCGTTTCTCGAACTTCGTCGTCCCCGTCGGCCAGGTCCCGTCATTCGGCATGGAGCTGACCGGCAGGCTGTCACCACGCTGCTGCATGATAACGGCCGTCACGTTCTGGACAAACGCCGGCGCATCCGCAGTGACCGTGGCCGGCATCCGGACCTTTCCAGCAGGCGCTGCAGGCACCTTGACCTGCTCCAGGCGGGCAACGGAGGCATCCACCGCCGCGTTGTTGCTGCGGACGATCTCCTCGCCCTTTTTCCCGTAGGATTTCTTGATGGCATACTTGAGGGCGTCTATCGCCTTGTCCTGCGGCAGAACGCCGGAGATGTAGAAGAAACAGGTCTGCATGATGGTGTTGATGCGTGCACCGAGTCCAAGCTCATGAGCCAGCCCGACGGCATCAATCACATAGAACCTTATCTTCTTCTCGATGATCTGCCGCTCCACCTCGTCCGGCACGTGCTGCCAGACGTCCGTGGCCGGATAAGGACTGGAAAGCAGGAATACGGCTCCCGGCTTGGCATTCCCGAGCATATCGTACTTCTCGAGGAAGCTGAAATTATGGCAGGCCACGAAATCAGCCCTCGTGCAGAGATACGGGCTGCGGATCAGATCGGGTCCGAAGCGCAGGTGCGAGACGGTCATGGCGCCGGCCTTCTTCGAGTCATACACGAAATAACCCTGCGCGTAGTTGTCGGTATCCTCGCCGATGATCTTGATCGAGTTCTTGTTCGCGCCGACGGTTCCGTCCGAGCCGAGACCGTAGAACATGCACTCGATGCGCTTGCTGGCTTCGACATTCCAGGCCGGATCGAAGGCGATATGCGTATTCGTCAGGTCATCCACGATGCCGACGGTGAAATGGTTCTTCGGCTTCGCGCTCCCCAGATTGTCAAAGACACCCTTGACCATCGCCGGCGTGAACTCCTTCGAGCCAAGACCGTAACGGCCGCCGATGATGCGCGGATAGCGGCTGCCCTTGTAGACCCCTTCGGCCATCATCTCGCCGATCGCGGTGCGCACATCGCCGTAAAGCGGCTCGCCGAGCGACCCGGGCTCCTTCGTGCGGTCAAGTACGGCGATAGCCTGCACGGACGCGGGCAGCGCCGCGACAAACATCCTGGCATCGAAAGGACGGTACAGGCGAACCTTCAGCACACCGACCTTCTTGCCTTCGGACACCATGTGATCAACCGCCTCATGCACGGTTTCCGCGCCGGATCCCATGATGACAATGACCTGCTCGGCTTGCGGATGGCCGACATAATCAAACAGGTGGTACTGCCGGCCGGTCAGTTTCGCCAGCCGGTCCATGTACTCCTGGACAATCCCCGGGGTGGCATCATAGAAGGCATTGACGGTTTCCCGACCCTGGAAATACACGTCCGGATTCTGGGCCGTTCCGCGCATGGAGGGACGATCGGGAGAAAGTCCGCGCTGGCGATGGGCAATGACAAGCTCATCGTCGATCATGGCCCGGATGGTGGCGCGATCCACCTCCTCGATTTTCTGGACTTCATGCGAGCTGCGGAAGCCGTCGAAGAAGTGCAGGAACGGGATGCGGGCCTTGAGGGTGGCGGCATGCGAGATCAGCGCGAAATCGCCGATCTCCTGCACGCTGTTGGAGGCGAGCATGGCAAAGCCGGTCTGGCGCACGGACATCACGTCCGAATGATCGCCGAAGATGGACAGGCCCTGGCAGGCGAGCGAGCGGGCGGTGACATGGAATACCGTCGGGATCAACTCCCCGGCGATCTTGTACATGTTGGGAATCATCAGCAACAGGCCTTGCGATGCGGTGAAGGTGGTCGTCAAGGCCCCGGACGTCAGCGAGCCGTGGAGCGCGCCGGCGGCACCGCCTTCGGACTGCAATTCCACCACTTCAGGAACCGTATCCCAAATGTTCTTCACGGCGGCGGCACTCAGCTCGTCGGCGGTCTCGCCCATCGGGGAGGACGGGGTGATCGGATAAATAGCGCAGACTTCGCTGCACGCATGGGCAATGACACCTGCAGCGGTGTTCCCGTCAACCATGATCATATTCTTAGCGGCCATCTGATGTTACTCCTGACATGCCCCGGCAAGGGTGCCGTGCGGGCGTTTTCTCGCGCCAAATCGGCAGACCGGTTCAACCACCGGTCCGCCGCAGGCTTACTGTTGGTGACTCATGCGGTTTACTTGTTAATGAAGGAGCGGACACTGTCAAGCTGCCCGGCACTGCCCAGCACCTTGTTCTTGTGAACGATGTATTTCGCGTATTCCGCCATGAAGATCTTGCCCGACGGGCGCAAATCGAAGTTCTCGGGATCGTCGCGGAAACTCTCGCGATGCACACGGCACCAGACCAGGCGGCCGTCGGTGTCGATATTGACCTTGGTGACGCCCATCGTCGAGGCTTTCGTGATCTGCGCCTCGTCAACGCCCTTGGCTCCCTTGAGCTTGCCGCCAGCGGCGTTGATGCGCGCAACCTCATCCTGGGGAACGGAACTGGACCCGTGCATCACCAGGGGGAACCGCGGCATCAGTTTGGCGATCTGCTCGATCACATCGAAGTGCAAGCCTTGTCCACCGGTGAACTTGTAGGCACCGTGGCTGGTGCCGATGGCGCAAGCCAGGCTGTCGCAACCACTGCGGGTGACGAACTCCTTGACCTGTTTCGGATCGGTCAGCTTGGCGTCAGCCTCGGCCACCGAGACATGTTCCTCGACACCGCCGAGCTTGCCGAGTTCGGCCTCGACGGAAATACCCTTGGCATGGGCACGGGTCACGACACGCTTGGTAATGGCGATGTTCTCATCGAAACTCTCGTGGCTGGCGTCAATCATGACGGAGCTGTAGAAGCCGCTGTCTATGCAGTCGTAGCAGGTCTTCTCATCGCCGTGGTCGAGATGGACGGCGAAAATGGCATCGGGGAAGATCTGGTCTGCCGCGCGGATCATCGCCTCCAGCAGGCGCGTATCGGTATAGGACCGGGCTCCCTTGGAAAGCTGGATGATGAAGGGGGCCTTGCTGTCCATGTTCCCGCGGAACAGTCCCATGATCTGCTCGGCGTTGTTGATGTTGTAAGCCCCGACGGCATACTTGCCATAGGCGTGTTCAAAAAGCTTCTGCGTGGATACAATCATGGTTCGCTCCTTATTTTGTAGCCGGGTTCCCGAATGGAATCCGGCAATGGTTATTTCTGTTCGGAAAAAACAGCGCG
>CAZGBW010000079.1:5714-9031 GCA_964523995.1 uncultured Victivallales bacterium
TCCATCACCTTGCGAACATCCTTGTGCTGGGTTCGCCGGTCAGCCCTGATCATCACCGGAAACGATCCGAAACGCTTATACCGCCCGCGGACAATATCCCGCAACGACTTCTCGTTCAGCTGCAGGTTGTTTATGGAAAGCCAACCCCGGCGGTCAACCTCGATCACGAGCGTCGTCGGGTTATCCGAATCAAACAAGGGCCCATCCTTGGCAGACTCCAAGACGATCTCTTCATTGATATTATCATCGATCTTGAAGGTCACAACGAAGAAAATGATCATCTGGAACACGACATCGATCATCGGTGTCATGTCCATCTCGCATCCCTCAGAATTCCGCCTGCTCATGGATTATACCTCTGTAATGCCTTAATCCTGGACGATTTCAACATGACGAAGATCCTTGATCATTTCCATCGTCAGGGCTTCCATCCGCAGCACGATCCGGTTGGCGGTATTTCGGAAAAAGTAGTAGGCTGCCACGCAGGGGATAGCGATGCACAGACCGGCGGCCGTCGTGTAGAGCGCCTGCGCGATCGCGAGTGCCAACGCCCCGATGTCGGGGGCACCGCTGGCCAAGGCTGCGAAGCAAATGATCATACCTTGCACAGTCCCGAGCAGCCCCAGCATCGGCGCGAGGTTGGCACACACCGACAACCACGTCAGCTTCTGCATCAGTTTCTCGGTTTCAAGATCCGCCGCCGTGGAAATCGCATCCTGGATGACATCGAACCCCTCCTCCACATGACTGAAGCCGGCGCTGAGCACATTCGCCAGCGATCCAGGCTCGTCGTCGCAGGCTTTCAGCGCCTTGAGCACATCGCCTTCCTGCATTGCCTGTGTCACGTTGTCGATCAGATTCTGGGGAAGAATCCTTACCGGACGCACGGTAATCGCGCAATCCGTGGCGAAGTAGACGCCCGCGCCGCCAGCCCCGAAGATAAAAAGCCAGAGAATAAACGACATGACGCCTGATTTGAACACCACCGCGATAAACTGGCTGCCAACGTCCGCAGACGCTGGAGCTGCAACCGCTTCCCCGGATTCCGCAGTCACCAATGCGCCAGCCTCTTTCGCACCGTCCTCCTGCGCGTAAAGAGTTCCCGCTGTCAACGCCAGCGCCATCATCCCTAGAACCGAAAACAAAATCATCCCCTTCTTCATGCGCTCTGTCTTCCTTTCGTTTGTTCTTGTACAACGCAACCCAACCGCGAGTGGCGATGTCGTCCCGTCCAAACCATCTATCACTTGATCTTCGTGGCGTATTCGCTGGTCGCATAACCGGAAAGCAGGCGTTTACGCCAACGCTCTGCAAACGCAACCTCGTTCAGCGCCTCATGAGCCTTGATGGTCTTGTAGAGCGCTTCCGGCTGGATAAACGCGATATCCTGAAACAACAGGACCGCCCGCAGGTAGCCATCCAGCAGGGCTTCCTTCGGCTTCCCGGACTTCATCTCCAGATCGCCCCGGCGAAGCAGCGCCACCGCCGCCAGCTCCCTGCTGCCGGACTCGATCGCCTCGCGCAGGCTGATCCGCAGTGTCGGCTCGCGACCTGCCGCCAGCAGCGTCTCCCAGTAAACACTCGCAAACGGACCGGACTTCGCCGCCCCAGCATTCGTGCGGATCAAGTCGTCGATGATCTTCAGCGCCTCACTCGCGCGGTTTGTGCGCAGATAGGCCAGCGCCAGCGCCTGCCCGGCAGCGACATCCGGCCCGAACATCGCGTAGTCCTCGACAATTTTCGCGAGCACCGGAATGGCCGCCGCGTAGTTACCCTTGTTGACAGCCTCCACCGCCTGCGCCAGGGCTGCCGGCTGCTGCGCCAGGATCACTCGTTCCACATCATTCACGCTCAGCATCCGCTTCGCGGGTCCCGATGTGATCTCGAAGCTGCGCGAGGCAACCAGGTAGCGGACGACGCCATCCGAGCGCCCGCCGCCCTTCAGCACCAGCGTCGCCTGATGCTGAGCCCGGCAAGGCAGGGACAACGACAACAGGACCACCGTGGTCAAGGCTGCCAGCAACCGCCCGGCACGTATGTCATTCAGAACATTCATCCCAAAACCTCCCTGTCTAGAACACTCCATCCTCGGAACCCGCCGCCGGAGCAGCACCGGCATCCGCCGCCGGCGCCGCACCGGCATCATCCGTCCGCGCGGAACCCCCGCCGACACGCCCGCTATTCAGAGCCTGGCGCACAATGAGCACATGTTTCCCGCTTGGAAACGTCGAAAGGTATTTCTGCGCATCATCCACCACATCATCCCAGCGCTCCATCTCCAGCATCAGGGGCAGGCAGTACGCGTACGCATCCTGCAGATGTGGAGCGATCGCCGCATTGTTCGGATCGCGGAACATGATCACGGACTGATAGGACGCCACCGCCTCGTTGCGGTACTCATCCGCCTTTGCCGCCGTGCCAAACTTGCGCTCCGCCGCGGCCTTGCGCTCGAAGATCCGGGCCACGCCGACATCCAGCTCGGTACGGACCCCGTCATCCTGAACAAACCGGCGGGCGCGGTTCATCGACGTCACCGCCTTGTTGAAAAGGTCAAACCGAGCCTTCTCGTCCGCCGTTTCGCTGGCGACCGCCGCATAGGCCTCGCTGGCACTGCGGCAGATAGACATGGTGTAACCGGAATTGGGATAGTCCTCCAGCACCTTCTCCAGGACCGCCAGCGCATCCGCATACCGGCCAAGCTGCACCAGCGACTGCCCCTTCTCCACACGGGCGGGTTCCAGCAGGCCGCGCTCCTTCTCGTTCTGGATTACCCGGTCAAACGCCTCGATCGCAATCTCATACTCCTTCGCCGAGAACAGCTCCCGCCCGGCGGTCAGGATCTGACTGCTGCTGTATTCCCCGCCGCCCGAGAACATCTGCTTGAAGTAGGCCACGGCCTCCCGGCGCATGCCCATCTCCAGCAGATTGCGGCCAATCATGAACACCGCATTCGCCGCCTCCGGTGAATTGGGGTAGTCCTTCTGCAGCCGCTGCAGGACGAGCCGGGCATCATCCGCCTTGCCGATCACCGTGTTCAGAGTACCCGCCTGGCTCAGTGCCGCCGGCGCAAAGGAGGAGTCGGGGAACATGTCCACCAGCTCGATCAGGCGCTTCACCGCCCCTGCCTTGTAGTACCCGTTGAGAATCGTCGCCGGAGGAACCTTGCGCTTGGCGCGCTCCTCAAACGCCGCCAGCACGTTGGTGGGTACTTCCGTTCGCATCGCATCCGTAATCGCCCCGAACAGCATCGCCCCCTGCAGAAACTGGAGATTCGCCTTCGCCTCTTCCGGACTCTGCTGGTAGACCGCCCGCTTGGT
>CAZGBW010000080.1:0-8999 GCA_964523995.1 uncultured Victivallales bacterium
GCACAAAGGCGGCGATCACCAGGATGAAGGCGATGGTCTGGAGATAGCCCATGCCAAGCGGTTCGAGAATCTTGCGCTGCACGGCCCAGGTGACCGCGGAACCCGAAGCCATCACGAAAATCACGGCCGTGCACATGCCGAGCGCGGTGGATAGTTTCTTCGAGACGCCCAGGAACGGGCAAATCCCGAGAAAACGGGTCAGAACGAAGTTATTGACCAGGATTGCGCCGATGACAATCAGAAGGTATTCCGCCATAGAGGTTCTCCAGTCAGAAAAAACAAACGAGGCAGGCTAACGCTTACACGGCCAAAAAAAAAGACATATTTTCACTAGGCTTGATTCGGTCGGTTTGCAAGGGCCCGCCGGCTGCTGCGAGCCTCGATCATGGCGTGCAGGAGCTGCCCGGGCGTGACCTGTTCCGGCACATACACCACGCCGGCCATGCCCGCGGGCGGAAGCCGACGATCCTGCACCACAATACCGGACTGAGGTGCCAGTCGGCTGATGGCCTTGATGAGGCTGGTGGGGTCGTCGCCAAGGATGCTTCCGCCAAGCACAATGGCATCGAGCCGGTCATTGTTCTCGATCGCGCCCAGAATATGAACGATACCCTTCGCGGTGCGGGAGTGGATCCCGATGCGTTGGAAATAGTCCGTGCAAGCCCCGCTGCCAAGGATGTTGCTGTCCATGAGAATATGCCAGTTGGCCGCATAGGCTTCGAGTCCCATCGCCAGGGTCTCAGGGGATTCCGCCGCCAGCGAGGTGGCGTCGGCCTCCGGAAGGAAGACCCGGAACTCGGCGTCACCGCCTGCCGACGCGTAACTCTCCATTTTTCCGCCAGACTGGAGAATCAGCGTTTTGATCACGGAGGCGATCACGCCGGATGACTCCAGATCCTGTGGTATCCGCTTTTCCCCGGCTACCGGGGATACGAACGCCGTAAAGGAAAGCACGGCGACGGTCCCGTGGCCGGAACTGCCGGTGTCAGTCCTCGAAAGGGTTATGGACAGATGCCGGGTGGAGGGGGCACGATCGGATGTCAGCAGACCGAGGCTCTGTACAAGGTTCTCCAGTTGCGCGGGCGGGATGCTTACGGGGGGGACATCGTTCTCGATGGCCCGGTCAATGGTCCAGTCTCCCGGCAGGCTGGCCGTGAGCAGGTCAATGCCGGCGTTGATGTGGAGCGCGCTCTGGAGGGTGGCGATGGTTTCGCCGGGGGTGGGTTCCGATAACTGGATAAGCTGCCTGGCCAGCTGCATTCCGCGGTTGGCGCAGTCCTGGATGGCTGCTGCGGAGGCGGGGATATTCAGGTTCCTCAGGTTATGCCGGGCCAGGAGCGAGGCGTGCCCGGAAATCCCGCACAGCAGGTCGTTGAAGTCGTTCGCCACGCCTTTGGCCATGTGGCCGACGAGCTGGATATAGGCCTTGCGCCGAGTCTGCTCGCGCCTGCGCACCAGGTCGGTCACATCACTGGCCAGCAGGATCACGATTCCCTGGGAGGGTTGCGAGCGGAAGCGCAATGTCCGGGTCCTGTTGCTGTCCGCCAGTTCTATTTCCGCCTCGACCGGGGTATCCGAGTGCAGGAACGCATGGAGCACCGTCCCGGGCAGGGTGGGGCAGAAGTCGGTCAGCACGGCATGGCGGGCGGATTCGCCGAAGATGGCCAGGGCGGCTGGGTTCATCCCGGTGGCGCGTCCCTGCCGGTTGAGCGCGATCACGCCGTCGCTGATATAATCCATGGCATCCACAAGACTGCCCAGGCGGCGGAGGCTTTCCGTTTCGGCGGTGAAATGAACGGCCCACAATCCGAACGCCCCGGCGATCAGCATGAAGCCCATGGTCTGTGCCCATATGGCAATGGTGACAACCGTGAGATGCTCTTTCTGCGGGACGATTTCGTAGATATAGTTGAGAGTGACGCCGACGGCAATCGCGGCGGTGGCCAGCAGCACGACCAGCAGCATCGCGTAACGGACGCTCTCTTTCCGCAACCAGTTCATGGGCACCCTTTACTTGGCAGCGGCCGAGTTGGCTCGCTGGCGTTTTGCTTCCAGCTCCTTGGCGGCTTTCTGCAGGGTCTTGATTTCCTGGTCCGATTCCTGTTTCCGCAGGCCCGACTTGATCCGTTCCTTATGCACCAGTTCCGCTCGCTGGGGGATGCCCTCGTCATCCGTCAGATCCTTCGGTTCCACCAGCGTCAGGCTGACAAAGATAATGGTCTCGACTTGCGACTTCTCATCACGCGTATGGGAGAAAAGGTATTTTCCAAGGATCGGGATATCCCCGAGCAGCGGGATCTTCGATGTGCGCTTGCCGTCCGTGGTGTCGGTCAGCCCGCCGATGGCGACCGTCTGGCCACTTTTCAGCGTGAACTTGGTCTTGATTTCCTTGACGGAAATAATGGGCCAGGTGTTCCCGTCAACTTCCTTGTCGCCGGTCTTGCGGCGCAGCGAGGGCTCGATCTGCGCCTCGATCAGATGATCCACTTTCACGGTCGGGACGACTCTCAGCTCGATGCCGGTGTGCAGGTATCCATCGCGGATATAATCGGTGGTGGTCGAGGTGTCCAGATTGGCGGTGACCTCATCGCCGGGGCTGTCTTGCGTGCCCCGCTTGATGGTTCGCTTGATGATCGGTTCGCGCTGGCCGACCCGGAAGAATGCATTGGTCGTGCCGTTGGCGACAATCACTTTCGGGTTGGATACAATGCTGACGCCGTCCGTTTTCTTCAGCGCGCTGAGCACGACGTTCAGGCTATCCACATTGAGGATCGCGGCGCTGCTCTCGGTGATGGTGCGCGTGAAGGTCTCGGCGATGTCCGAGCTGGCGTCCTGGGTGAGATCAACCGATTTCTTGATCTCGCGGGTAGGCTCGATGCTGTAGGATTCGATGAAGGAACCATCGGGACGTTCGGTGATGGACACGGTCTGTGCCTGGAACTGGTTGCCGTACATATCGTAGCTCGCGCTGAGCGGATCGGAGGAACTCCGGCTGTCGGTGCGCTTCAGCGCATCGGTCCGGCTGGTGACGCGCTCCTTGGATTGCTGGCTGACAAACGGGCCGGCCTGGAGTCCGACGCCGAGCTGTTCCAGCGAGTCCCAGCGGATGCCGATCTGCTTGATGGCGCTGTCGTTCAGTTCCATGAACTGGGTTTCAATACAGACCTGCTGGCTCTGGATGTCGATATTCTTGACGACGATCCGCATCTCGCTCAGGTTGCTTTCCGTGCTGCGGATCACCATGGCATTGCGCGAGGCGAAGGTGGAGACGGAGCCGCCTGTGAAGAGCATTTTCTCGATGACCGGCAGGACCTCGTCCACCGTCGTGTAATCCAGGAAAATGGTCTCCACCAGCATCGGTTCGGGCGCGTCGGCGGCTTGCGGGGTGATGCTGTAGACACCCGACCCCTGGGGACGCTCGATCAGGGCAAGGTTGTACATGGAGAGGATCGAGGACAGCGCCGGTCTCCACTCGACGCCGTCCAGGTTGGCGGTAACGCGGGCGGTGAGGTTGGTCGGTGTGGCGATGATATTCGCATTCGCGATACGGCTGAACATGCGCACGACATCGATCAGTTCCACATTATCCAGCGCGATGGTGATCAGGTTCGCCGTGTTCGTGCCATCGGGGGTCCCCTCAGCCGGTGCCGTGATAGGCAGCGGGGTGAATTCCTCGGTTTCCCCGGTCGCCTGGGCGGTGAGCACGGTGGACTCCGTGGTCTCCCCTGTCGGGGATTCCTGGCCTGCCGGGGATTCCACGCTTTCTGGCGCAGAGGCCTGGACGTCCTTGTCGGACGGGATCCCGGGGGGTGGCGCTGCTTCGGCCGTCAAGGCGGTATTGGTCGCCGCCGCGTCTGCCGGTACGCTGGCGTCTTGTGCTGATAGCGCCAGCGGGGCAATGAGCATCATCGCGAGCACGCATGCTTTTCTTTTCATTCCGTTACTCCATATCGTATTTCGCACAGGACACCATAAAAGGCGTTCCACATCAAATCTATTCCCCCGACAATCTATTCCTCGCCGCCGGGGAGTGTGTCGGATGGCTTCGTGACATCCAGGCGTGTACTGGCCACTCCATCGGCACTGACCCTGTCGATCCTCCAGCGGTAAATGAGCGCATCACGCTGGATGACGACGACATCCCCCGGTTCCACGAGCCCGATTCCCTCGATGACGGCGATGAATCGCCTGCCGCCGGCGTGCGTGACGCCCCGCAGGGGCAGCGCCGGCCAGTTGATCCGTGTTTTCAGATCCTCGATCTGCGTGCGTTTCTCCTGCTCGGATTCCGTTGCAGGTTGGTAGCCGACCGGCCAGAAGGGATCCCGCAGCTGCTGGAACCCCGGATTTCCAGGTGGTGTCGCGGCCGGTGGCGGGGTCCCGTCCGCCGTCGCCGCCGTTACGGCACCCGCGATACAGGCGGTGAACACGAGATTTCGAATCCGGTTCATTGACTCTCCTCGTCTGCGATCTGCTCAGCCTCGAGGCGCCGGGGGTGATCGTTATCCACCCACACGGGCCATTGCACATGGATGCGGACCACATGATTCTCAGGATCGGTCTTGCCCTGCTCCAGGACTTCCAGTCGTGTGATGGCGATATAAGGGTTGCCGGACTCGAGGCGGTTCACGAATTGCACCAGCGCGTGCATGCCGCCGGTCAGGGCGAGATTGACGGTATAGGTTGACAGGCGCGCCGCATCCGGGGATGGCTTCGCGGCAGTCTCCGGCTTGTCCGGTCCGGACGGGACCGCCTGGGGAATCTCGCTGACGCTATCGAGGGAGATCCGCAGCCCCTCGGCAGCCTTGCCGAGGATCCCGTTGGCAACCAGCAGATAATTGCCGAGACTCGGGCGCAGGATGAACCCCTCGATCTCGGAAATCCTAAGGAGTTCCTTGACGAGGAGTTTGTTCTGCTCCATGTTGCGAGCGACCGAATCCATTTCCTTCTGCGCGCGCCAGATGGAATCCTCCAGCTCGGCAACGCGGTCCTTCCTGGCTCTCTTGCCAGCCAGGTACGGCTGGAGTCCGAAGGTGAGTGCAAGGTAGAAGACAACCAGGCCGCCCAGGCAGAGGGCGGCAATCACTTTTTTCCGGTCCTTCGGGTTGTCCGGTAGCTTGATCAACGCTTCTCCTTCGCGGGCAGTGGCATCAGCCGGCATTCGATGGTGAACACCCGGCTCCACACGTTGCTGGACTCGATGTCGGCTGCAAAATTGGCAACGTTGACGGATTCGACCATCCCCGTCATTTCCGGGTGCGTGAGGATATTCTTCTCCAGGGCCTGGACCATGACCATGGAGTTGACATCGTGGGTCTTGCCGTCCAGGGTGATCCGGTAGGTCCTCTCCGGCGGACTTGCGGGTTTCGGGGTCGGGGTCGGGGTGTCCTCGGTGCTCTCGACCAGCGATACCCTCAGCGACGTCAGCTGGATGGCGGCGGGTACCGCCTCCATGATGGCCGTGAGAAACCGGGTCCAGGACGGTTTCGCCGCGGCCCACCCGTCGAGTTCGTCCTTGGTCTTCCGGTTGAAGTTCAGGCGGGACGCCAGCCGGACCGCCTGCCTCTGCTTGGGCTGGATGGCGCTCCACTGGGACTCGAGGATGTCAAGCTCGCTCCGGAGCATAAACCCGCTCAGGGCCTGCTGGCCCACCAGCAGCACCGTCAATGCAGGCACAACGATGCTGGTGATCCGCAGGAATGACTTCAGGTTCAGCTTGCTGCCGCTGCGCTGTTCCTCAACCAGGATCAGATTGACGCGCAGGCTCATGGTTTCTCCTCCAGCGTGCCGAGAGCCGCCCCGACGGCGGCGGTGAAGCGCCAGCGGTCCGTGACGGGCAGTGACTCCGGCGACTCCGGATGCAGCGAGGGGATGTTGAAGGGGTCCACGATCTGGATGCCGATGTTCAGGGTGCGCTCCAGTTCATGGATCGCGGCCTGGGAGGAGGCGATCCCTCCGATGATGTGCAGGCTTTTCAGGCTGCAGTTCTCGCGACGCTCGGCAAAATCGCGCGAGACAATGAGCTGGCTGGAGAAGGGTCCCATGATGTCGGCGATCAGTTCCGAGATGTCGAATGCAGTATCGGACAGGACACTGATCGCCGTTTTCTCGTCAATATGCAGGGTGGACATGATCCGGTCGATTAGCTTGCGGATGCCGAAGTCGAACCGCCGGATCAGGACCAGTGTCTTGCGATGGAAAATGGAGAGTGTGCTGAAGGATGTGCCGAAGTCAAGCAGTCCCGAGGTCTGTGTCCCGCTGTTCAGCACCGGGCCCGCCTCAAAGGCGGTCAGGGCGGCGAGCGAGGAGACTTCCACGCTGCTCGGGGCTGGCAATCCGGTTGCAAACTGGCGCATGACCGGAGCAATATCCGCTTCCGGAATCGAGGCGGCCAGCACGCGCGATTCGACCCGTCCGCTCCCTTCCGTGATGATCCGATAGGCCATCCTGTCGTCCGAGTCCGGGTCCCGTCCCAGATTCTTCGTGAGGTTGGACTCGAACGCGGCGTCGATCGAACCCGGAAAGGTCAGCAGTTTTGTCGTTGCCGCACTGCTGCTTATCGCGATCGATACGAATCGCGCCTGGAGTTTCAGCGGAATCGTGATCGCCGGTTTGATGCTGCCGGGGGTAATCCCCTGCGAGACATCGCACCCTACCACGGAGATCACATCACCGTTCTTCCGGAGCCTGACGATCTTTACCGACGCCTGCCCGATGTCGATGCCGGTGACGTCGGAGGGACCGCGCTTCATCTTAGCTCTGAATTCTTGAAGGGACATTAACCTAGACTTTCACGAAACCGGTTGCCGGACCTGTACCCTGCCAAGCGTACATCGATACCCTGCGCAGAATGCGTGCCAATATCCGGCTTGTGGCGATGCCGGTTGCTTTACCCAACGTATGGAAACGGAACGCTCCCTATTTAATGTTGTTTTCTTAAAAATGACAAGCGAATTATCAGGGTCGCACGCAACGTCGCGAAGTTCCGCTCGCGCCCGACGGGACCATGGGCTTCCTGTAACCTTCCCGGCCAAACAGACTTCAGTACGGGGGGCCGTGGTGCCGCTGTCAAGCAGGCGGCGGTGTGGTCCGCCGGGCGGCGATGACGCGGACGGCGATGCCCCACAGGATCCGTATTCCCAGGGCGGTGCCGATCAGCACGGCGGCGGCGATCAGGACGGCGTGACGGATCTCGGCCGGGTGGTCGCCGAACTGCGCGACCAGGAGCAGGATCAGTGCGCACAGCAGCAGGACCGGCCCCAGCAGATTCAGCGTGTTCATGCACACCGCCAGGGGCCTGGATACCAGAATACGTGATTTCGGGCTGAAAAAAAATCTCATGGACTGATTGTTCCTTGTTGCAACATTTAGGATTCCGATGTAGCCTGCCGCCCCGTTCCTATATCGGATTCCACGAGGTAATGAAAGACGTATTTGCCGCTTTTTCGCATGACTCAAGAGAGGACTCTTTATGGATGGTCAGAATCTTTACCGGCAGCGCCGCCGTTTCATGGAGCAGGGATTGTATGATCCAGCCAATGAGCATGATGCCTGCGGCGTGGGTTTTGTGGTGAACATTGACGGCGAGCGACGGCACGAGATTGTGGAGCAGGGTCTTCGTGTGCTTGAGAATCTCAGCCATCGCGGGGCGACGGGGGCTGACGAGAACACGGGGGATGGTGCCGGCATCATGATCCAGGTGCCGGACGCATTCCTGCGCACGCAGTGCACGGCCCTGGGGATCAATCTGCCGGCTGCCGGCGCCTATGGCGTCGGGATGCTATTCCTTCCAAGGGAGGCGTCGCGGCGCGCGGTTTGCATGAAGGCGGTCGCGGAAACGGTGTCCCGCGAGGGGGGGGGGGTCCTTGGATGGCGTGAGGTTCCCGTGGACGGGGGGGGGCTGGGGGTGCGGGCACGGGAGTCGCAGCCGTTTGTCAGCCAGGTGTTCGTCGAGGTGCCATCGGTGTCCGCGGATGTGCTTGAGCGGCGGCTGTACATCATGCGCAAGCAGATCGAGCAAGGGGTCCTGCCGCTGGTGGATGGCGATCGCGAGTCGTTCTACGCGGTCAGCTTCTCGTCACGCACGCTGGTCTACAAGGGCCTGATGATGGCGTCGCAGGTGATGCCCTTCTACAAGGATCTCCAGTCGCCGGACCTGGTCAGCGCCCTGGCGGTGGTGCATCAGCGCTACAGCACGAACACCTTCCCGTCGTGGTCGCTGGCGCAGCCGTTCCGGTATCTGGCGCACAATGGCGAGATCAACACGCTGCGTGGAAATCTCCAGTGGATGCGTGCGCGGGAGCGGAATTTCAAGAGCAATTTGTTCGGGGACGAGATCGGCAAGGTGGTGCCGGTGGTGGAAGCGGGCGGTAGCGACTCGGCGGCCCTGGATAATGCGCTGGAACTTCTGGAGCGCAACGGACGCTCGTTGAGCCACTCGATGATGATGCTCATCCCGCAAGCGTGGGGGGACATGTATCCGATGGGGCCTGATCTGCGCGGGTTCTTCGAGTACCATGCGGGGCTGGTGGAACCTTGGGACGGCCCGGCAGCGGTGGCGTTTTCGGACGGCAGGCATGTGGGGGCGCTCCTGGATCGCAACGGGCTGCGTCCGGCGCGCTACACGATCACGAAAGACCGGATGATGGTTTACGCCTCGGAGGCCGGGGTCCTGGACCTGGATCCGGCGCGCATCCTCGAGTGCGGTGCGTTGCGACCGGGGCAGATGGTGCTTGTGGATCTGGACGAGAAGCGGGTGGTGCGGGACTACGAGATCAAGATGCGGCTGGCCCGGCAGCAGCCGTATCGCCGCTGGGTAAGTGAGAATCATGTCCTGATCCACGGATTCTTCAACGCGGTCAGTGCCGTGGTGCCCGATCAGGAATCCCTGCTGCAGCGCGAGCGGTTGTTCGGCTATTCCCGCGAGGATCTTCGCCGGATCATGGACCCGATGGCCTCGGAGGGACACGAGCCGGTCGGCTCGATGGGTTCGGATCAGCCGC
>CAZGBW010000081.1:0-8944 GCA_964523995.1 uncultured Victivallales bacterium
TTATGAGAGCGAGAATGGCTGAAGGTGGTTGCTGGTGGAGGGCAACGGTTGGCGGCGGGTTGGTGGCGATGCTGTTTCTGGCGGGCGGATGCGGACGCGGCTCCGATACGGAGTCCCCCGACCGATCCGGTGAACCTCCGGCCGAACCGCCTGCCGTTGTGCAGGCGGCGGATGCCCCGGCGGCAGCGGCGTCCTTGCCGTCCGCGAAGGCCCCCGCACAGCCGGTCACCGATGCGGGTAAAGTTCGTGTGCTGGGTGATGAGGAATCGGAGATCTCGGTCCGTATGATTTCAAACATCCCGGAACGCGGATTGCGGGTTGTCGTGGTGAACAAGACAACCGGTGCATCGGCGATGCTTTCTCCCGGTCATGAAGTCGCCGGGTATCGGCTGGTCGGCTGCGAGGAGGGCTCGGATCAGGCGGTTTTCCTGCGCAATGGCGAGAACGTGGGAATCCCCCTGCGCGTTGTCCGTCCGGAAGGCCCGCCGCCAGTGACGGGGCCGGGGGGAGCGGAGATCCGGGAGCAAGGGGCCGCGTCGGAACCGACACCGGAAATGATTGCCAAGCGTGACGCATGGCTCAAGGAGATGCGCTCCAAGCGGAAGTCGGACGGAATTCCCGTGCGCGCTGAAACGGGCGAGGCCGTGCCGCCAGGCGGACCCTGAATCGGGGGGGGCGTTCAAAACCGCTCCTGGTAGGGACGGCTCTCCGAGCCGTCCGCGGACGTTTCGGAAAAGCGTCCCTATCCGGGGATGCGGAACACGCGGCCGTCGCGGACGGAAATGCAGCCGTCGGCGATCCGGCGAAGCGCTTCCGGGTAGGCGATGTGTTCCTCGACCTGGATCCGCGCATGCAGCGCTTCCGCCGTGTCGTTGTCGAGTACCGGTACGGAGCGTTGGATGATGATCGGTCCGGTATCCGTGCCTTCATCCACGAAATGCACAGTGCAGCCTGCCACCTTGGCCCCGTAGTTCAACGCCTGCTCCCAGCTCCGGATTCCCGGGAAGGCGGGCAGCAGGGAGGGATGGATATTCACAATCCGTCCGGCAAACGCCGTGAGAAGGCCTTGTTTGACGATGCGCATGAACCCCGCCAGGGCAATGAGTTCCGCCCCGTGTTCCTGGAGAGCAGCCAGGTAGGCGGATTCCGCGGCCCCGTCGATCTTGGTCTTGAACGGGGCGGCACTGATAAAGCGGGCGGGAATGCCGTTTTTCCGGGCGCGCTCCAGGATCCGGGCATCGTGGACATCCGAGAGGACGCAGACGATTTCAGCATTCAGCGAGCCGTCCGCTATCGCATCCATCAGTGATTGCGCGTTGCTGCCGCTGCCGGAACCGAGCACGGCGATGCGCAGCGGCGGGGACCCGGGAGTTCTGGAGTTCATAGCGAAGCACCTGCGATCATGATCGGAATTGCCTATGGGAGCCGACCGGGCCAATGTACCCCGGCTGCCGGATGTCTGCAAGAACAACGTGCCTTGATTTATAATCGGCGATCATGCACACTGGTTCCATGAAACGAATCCTCTCGGTCCTGGCATGCTGCTTGTCGGTGTATTCCTCCACCCTCTGCGCTGCGGAACCGCCAGCCGCGCCGGTGGCGGCCGCCCCGGCGTCCCCGCTCGTTATCGTCATCCCCGTCGAGGGGATGATCGAACGCGGGCTTCTGTATGTCATCCGACGGAGCCTTGCCCAGGCCGTCCAGGAGAAGGCTGCCGCCGTCATTCTCGACATGAACACCCCCGGTGGACGTGTGGACGTCACGGAAGAGATCATGCGGATGCTCATGGATCTGCCGCCTTCCATCCTCACCTGCACGTACGTCAACAAGGACGCGCTCTCCGCGGGGGCGCTGATCACCATTGCCACGGACCGCATCTACATGGCACCAGGCAGCCGCATGGGCGCCAGCGCCATTGTCGGCGCCACCGGCGATATCGAGGACGGCGATCTCAAGGAGAAGCATGTCTCCGCGCTTGTCGCTCTGGCCCGTTCCGCCGCCGAAAGCAATGGACACGATCCCGACCTGATCGAGGCGATGATCCGCAAGGATATAGGATACAAGATCGGCGAGGAGGTCATCTGCAAGGAAGGGCAGTTGCTCACCCTGACCGATCAGGATGCCTCCCGCCGGATCACGGGCAAGGACGGCGTCGAGCGTCCGCTGCTGGCGCTGGCCACGGTGGCCACCCTCGAGGACCTGAAAACGGCGGAGAATCTGCAAGGGGCCCTTGTCCGCACGGTCCGGCTAAGCGGTGCCGAGCGGATCGCCCGCTACATCGAGCTTTTCTCGTTCCTGTTCCTGGCTGGCGGGCTTCTCGGCATCTACATCGAGTTCAAGACGCCGGGATTCGGCCTGCCTGGCATCCTTGGCGGCCTCCTGCTGGCGGTATTCTTCTGGGGCCATCGCATTGCCGGTCTCGCTGGCGACCTGGAACTGATTCTCTTCGCCCTCGGTGCATTGCTGCTGGTGCTCGAGCTGCTGGTGATCCCCGGCTTCGGGGTCGCCGGCCTGAGCGGTATCGCGCTGGTCCTGGTCTCGATTTTCCTCTCCATGGTCCGCCATGTTCCCGGCACGGACTGGTTCCGGATCCCGTCCTTCCAGATGGAGAACGCCTTCCAGAATCTGGGCCTTGGCCTCTCGATGGCGCTGGTCATGGGCTTGCTGGTCGCCCGTTACCTGCCCCGGACGCGGGGATTCCAGCATCTCGTGCTCAATGCCGTCCTCTCCGGTTCCGGCTCCACGACACCGGAGGCGAGCCTGGACATTCCCTCGCTAGGTTCCGAAGGCACGGCGCTGACCGCGCTGCGCCCTGCCGGTTTCGCCTCGATTGGAGGGCGCCGTATCAACGTGGTGGCGCGCGGCGAGTTCATCAACGCAGGCGAGCGTGTCATGATCGCGGAAGTGTCCGGTAACCGGATCGTGGTCGATAAATCGCGGGATGCGGTCCCGCCAACAGGAAAGGCGTCCTCATGAACCAGTGGTTTATCATGTTTCTTATCGCCGGGGTGATGCTGATCGGAGCCGAAGTCTTTGTTCCCGGCGGTGTTCTCGGTGTGGTCGGTGCCATGGCGCTGATGACCGCGGCCGTCATCGGGTTCGCGATCTTTCCACCGGCCATCGCCATCATGATCGCCTTTGGCATGATTATCCTGGTCGGGGTCGTGATCGTCCTCTGGATCCGGATCTTCCCCAAGACCGGCATCGGACGGCAGATGACCGTCATCCGCAACCTGAAGGATGCCAAGGGGACCGAGAGCGGCATGGATGACCTTGTCGGCAAGACCGGCATCACCCGGTCTGTGCTGAGGCCTGCCGGTTTTGTGGAAGTCGAGAACCGGCGCATTGATGTCGTCACGCAGGGCGAGATGATTGAATGCGGCGTACCGGTGCGCATTACCGCTGTGGAAGGCAATCACGTCATTGTGCAGGCCCTGCCCCCGGCGTGATCCTAACGGCGGAAGCGGTTCCGCAACGCGCGCCATGCCAGCCAGAGCGCGAATCCCACCCTGGCCAGCATGCTGGCGGACCCCGTGCGGTATGACCGCCGTGCAGACGTGTGCCTGGTACGTCCGCCCCGCATGTAATCCCGGTCGTTCAGTCCCATGCCGATTCTGCCTCCTTGCTTTCCCCTTGCTTTTTTCGTGCATCGTGTGCCCGATTCGGCCACTATAGCGCGCATGACACGAATCGCAATCCTAAACGCGTATCCCGGTGCCCGCCGTCCCGTCGCGCTGGCTGCCGCCTTGCTGCTGCTGTGCGGCTGTGTGTCTGTCGTGCCTCGCCCCGGAACGGCGGAGACCTCCGATCCGAACGCGATTGCACGATCCACCGTCAAGATCTACAGCACGATGCAGGCGGATAATTTCAGCAATCCCTGGCAGGCCTCGTTGCCGGCGCAGGGCAGTGGCACCGGGTTTGTCATTCCCGGCAAGCGGATCCTGACCAATGCGCATGTCATCTCCAACACCCGCTTCCTGGAGGTCCAGAAGAACGGCGACCCGAAACGCTATATCGCCCGCGTGTTATATGCCGGTCATGACTGCGATCTGGCGGTTCTCGATGTTGCCGATCCCCGTTTCTACGACGAGACATCGCCTGTCGCGTTTACCGACGAGCTCCCCCGGCTTGGCGACACGGTGACGGCTATCGGGTTTCCAATGGGAGGCACCCGTGTCTCGATCACCCGCGGTGTTGTCTCCCGGATCGACCATGGCGTCTACTCGCACAGTGCCGTCGACAGTCACCTGGTTCTCCAGGTGGATGCAGCTATCAATCCCGGCAACAGTGGCGGGCCGGTCGTTTTCAACGGGCGTGTCGCGGGGGTCGCCTTCCAGGGCCTGTCCCGCGGCGACAATATCGGCTACGCCATCCCGGTCCCCGTCATCCGGCACTTCCTGGATGATATCGCGGACGGGGTTTATCATGGCTATCCCGAATTCGGCGTGCTGGTCCTCGAGCTGCGCAATCCCGCCCTGCGCGCCAGTCTTGGCGTGCCGTCGGAGGAGACCGGGGTGGTGGTCTCCTGGCTTGATCCCTTTGGCAGTGCGTTCCCGCACTTAAAGCCCGGCGATGTGCTGCTGGATATCGACGGACACGCGATCGCCGAGGATGGCACGATCGACCTGGATGGCAATCCGGTGGAATTCACGGAACTGCTGGAGCGCCGGCAGGCGGGCGACACGGTCACGCTGCGAATCTTCCGCGGCGGCAGTATCCTCACGCTGTCGGTTCCGCTTCTCGATCCGGAAGACCCGTTCGCCTTCCGCAATCTGTACGATGTGAAACCGGAGTATGCGGTTTTCGGAGGTCTTGTCTTCGCCCCGCTGAACCGTGAGATCCTCAAGACCATCCGAGGTGGTTTCAGTAGCGCCAACGAGCAGAACCTGCTCTATCTCTCGCGCTACGCGAAGACGGACGGGCATCACCTCGATCATGACGCGTTCGTCGTCCTCATCCGCCGCCTGCCGCATCCGGTGAATACCTATGCCGAGAGTTTTGTAAACGGTCTTGTCACCTCGGTGAATTCCATCCCTATCCGGGACATGCGCGACCTGCTGCGGGCCTTCGAGAAACCGGAGAGCGGTTTCCACGTCATCCGCTTTGCCGGCACGGAGGATCCGCTGGTGCTGGATGCGGCTGCGGCGGCTGCGGCGCAGCGTGCCATCCTGAATCAATACAGCGTTCCCGTTGCTTCTTACCTGTCCACGCCGCCGGAGCGCACCAATGAATAGAACACTGGCAACCGTCCTCCTTCTCATGTCTATCCAGGTCGTTTCCATCCGGAATGCCCCCGCGCAGGATACAGCGCAGTCTCCCGCACAGCCCCCCGCACAGGACATCGCACAGTCACCTGCACAGTCACCTGCACAGGACATCGCGCAGGACGCCACGCATGCCACCGCGCAGGCCCCCGCCGTGGTTGAGGTGATCGTCACATTCCAGGAGTATGATCCGTTCTTCCCCTGGCAAAGCAATCCCGCGCAGGAACGCCGCGGATTCGGGCTGATGCTGGATTCCTCGCGCATCCTCACGGCCGAGATGCTCACCCGCAACCAGGCGCTGATCGAGATCCGCCGCCCCCGCGCCGGTCGCAAGGAGACGGCGCGTCTGATCCAGGCGGATCCCCAGATCGGCCTGGCCCTGCTACAGCTCGAGTCACCCGAAGGGCCGGGCGTGCCACCGCTGGAGCCGGTGCCCCCGTCCGGAGGCGGTCCTGCCGTCGAGATTGTCCAGATCACCCCCAATGGCGATCGGCAGCAGGGAGGCGGGCGGGTTGTGCAGTGGAAAGTGGATGACCTGCCCGATTCGCCCTACAGCGCGCTGCTGGCCACGATCCTGACCGACCTCAATATTGACGGTACGGGGGCCCCCGTCTTTTCCGACGGACGTTTTGCCGGGCTTGTCCTGAGCTATAACGCCGGGACCCGTACCGCCCAGATGCTGCCGGCGCAGGCGGTTCATGCCTTCATCGCGGATGTGGGGGCCCCGCCTTACCGCGGCTTCGCCTTTGCCGGCTTTTCCTGGCAGCCGCTGATTGACGCTGCCAAGCGCCGGTATTTCGGCATTCCCGGAGGCACGGACGGCGGTATCCAGGTGCTTGGCGTGCTGCCGGCCACTGCCGCAGGAAGTCCCCTGGAGGCGAACGATATTATCCTCGCGTGGGACGGGTTCCCGATCGACAGCCAAGGATACTACATGGACCCGGATTTCGGAAGACTGCGTTTCACGCACCTGATCAAGGGTAGGCACAAGCCCGGGGACACGGTTCCCGTCTCCTTGATCCGCCGCCGCGAGACGGTCACCATCCAGGTCACGCTTGGCCGGTTTGACGATGAGCTGCTGCTGATCCCCGAGAATCCGGCGGGCTTGCCGGAGGCCTTTCTTGTGGACGGGGGATTCGTCATCCGCGAGCTGACCGGACGCATGCTGAAAGCCGTTGGCAACCAGTGGACGATGCGTACGGACCCACGTCTTGCGCATCTCTACCTGACGCGCCAGACGCAGCCGGAGGTTCCTGGCGACCGTGTTGTGTTCCTGGCTGCCGTGCTACCGGATCCGATCAACATCGGCTACCAGCATCTGCGCGAGGAGATCATCGAGACCGTCAACGGCGTCCCGGTCCGTCATCTTGGCGATGTGCTGGCCGCGGCCGACCGGGATGGCGGGATCCGGCGCCTCGGCTTGCGCGGTACCGGCGTGGAAATCGCCATCGCTCCGGAGGAACTGGCGGAAGCCAACAAGCGGATTGCCACGCAATACCGCATTCCCTTCATGCGCCGCGCCCCCGCGCCGCCTCCGTCCCGGTGACGGGCGCAATCCTAAAAAGAGCAGTTGGCCCCAGAGAAGGGGGAGATCTGCGTGTACTCGATTTTCTTCAGGTTTCTACCCAACGGCAGTTTCTGATCATGCGCACCCGAATCCTTAGCGAACGCTCGCTGCCCACCGACCTTGTGTCGGTGGAAGCCAACGTTGAGTTTGAAGGATCGCACCGCCATTTCTCAACTTCCTTCACCACCGGCGCAAGGCCGGTGGGATCGCGGCAACAATAGCCCTCTGGTATTCGATTCCCGGCTTCGCTAAGGATTCCGGGTGCATAAAACCGTGCGCAAAACCGTTGCACACCGCTGCCATCGATCCAGACGGTTTCGTCGGTGTGTGTGATCTTACTGACGCTGCGGGGTGTGCCTGTTTGTAGCCGCGTCGCGCTTGTCCACCGTAGCCTTGGCGAAGGCGGACCGCAACTGAGGCATCGGGATGCGCTTACTCTTACGCAAATTTACCGTGAATATGCCAAACAACCGTTCGTTTGCCACGCGGAAGCCGCGCTCGCGGCCCAGCCTTCACCACGGCTTTGGCGGGCAAGCTGCTAGCGGGCTACAGGCTGGGAACAGGTTTCGTGTGCGATGGTAAGGCAGGTGGGGCCGGGCGCGGCTCGGAGATTTGCACCTACTGGGGATACCGCGATTGATTAGGGACAGGCTTCTGATTCTTCTGCAGGTGGGCGGGGGAGGCGCAGCCAGAGTAGCGGGAGCATCCTGCTCCCGGTGCCCGTGGGGCGGCCATGTATTGCCATGGGGAGGCCGTAGGGCATTTTATGGGCTGCTTATGGACTGGTTACTGACGCGGACCGGGTGGAACCAGTTCCTCCAATGGCATGCGGACGGGGTGGAACCCGTCCCTTCGGGTTAATGGTTTGTTGTGGAAAACCCATTATAATGGCTGATCATGTCCCTGCATAGTATCTCCAGATCGCTAAATCTCAATGTCGGTCAGGATTTTGCCTATCATGGCGTCGGAGATACGGAATCCGGCTTCTTTCAGGGCAGTAAACGCATGGCGAGGATTCTTTAGTATACCCTTGCGATAGGCTGCCAGCAGTAGGCCAAGCGTTCCGGTAACGTTCAGCCCAAGTTCGGCAGCCACGTTGCGAGCAGCCAGATCATCGAGAATCGTCAAGTCGGCCTTCATCCGCAGGGCGAGAGCGATGACGGCCGTTTCGCCCGCTCCAAGCTCCTTGCGCAGCAGCATCTCAGGGGGATCATCCACTGTGGTTAGCCAAGCTGCATGAAACAGTGCATCGGTTCCGCCATAGATGCGTTTCCCCGCCAGCAGTTCATTCACAACGGACTGGGGACGTACGACATTCCCGAAAAGCTTTGGAAGAACGTCCAGATGACCGATGCGGTCAAGCGCGATCAAGGGTGAGGTATTCACCACGACCGTCACAGCGCGACTCCGAGAACGGCCATCATATCGTTATTCAATTCCGTTTCGGTTTGCTGGAAAACGGGAACGCCATACTGCCCGCACGTCAGCAGGAACTCAACACGGGAGATCCCGGCAAGTCGTGCGGCAAGTCCGCTCGATATGCGGCCAAGCTCGAACAGCTTCAATGCCGAAGCCATACGCAGCTCCTTGTCCAGCTCGCTTTCGCGCCGCCCCAGTGCTACCGCCAGTTCAGGGCCGCAATCTATTGTCATGGTACTCATGGGGTTGTCTTTTACCACGCGGGACTCTTGCGTGTCAAGGTTGGCGAGAACCAGGGCGCTTAGGGTCAGGCTTCTGATTCTTCCGGGGTGTGCCTATTTGTAGCCCAGCCGCAGCTTGCCCGCCGAAGCTTTAGCGGAAGGCGGGCCGCGACTGAGGCGGCGGGATGTGCGTGAGGTTACGCAAATCACCGAGAATATGCCAAACAACTGTTTGCTTACAACACGGAAGCCGCGCTCGCGGCCCAGCCTTCGCCACGGCTTCGGCGGGCAAGCTGCGAGCGGGCTACAGGTTGGGAACAGGTTTCGTGTGCGAGGGGCATGCAGGTGGGGCGTGGGTGCATCTCGGAGATATGCACCTACGGGGTATGCCGTAGGCACGGATCTCCGAGACGTGTCTTTTTTATTTGTGAGAATGGTCTGCTTGCGGATGGGTTTTCCCGTACGTTGCCTGA
>CAZGBW010000082.1:0-8911 GCA_964523995.1 uncultured Victivallales bacterium
TATAAAGATGGTGCTCCATGAGAATCATCTCCACGGCCTGCGGGACAAGATAGCGGATACTGAGCCCCTCGGCAACCCTATGCCGTATGTCCGATGCGGAAATATCGATTTGCCGCAGGGTGCAGATGTTCTGCAGCAGCCGTTCCGGCCAGGGGGGGGCAAGCCCCAGGAGGTCAGGCGGCAGGGTCTTCGTGTCATATCCCGGGCGCGCGAAAACCGCGAAGGTACACATCTCCAGCACCGTGTAAATGTCCTTCCACCCGTGAAGATCGGTCAGGGTGTCGGCCCCGGTCAGGAAGAATAGATCGGCATGCGGATAAAGCGTCTTGATTTCGCGCAGTGAGTCCACGCTATAGGAAACCCCGCCGCGGCGCAATTCGATGTCCAGGAGATCAAAGCTGAGGTTATCGAGGATCGCGGCCTCGATCATCGCCTGCCGGAGGGAGGCCGGGGCCAGCACGGATGCTGGTTTGTGCGGCTGTATCGCGCAGGGCATGAAGAGGACGCGGTTGAGATCAAACGCCTCCAGCGCGGTCTGTGCCAGCAGAAGATGGCCGTTATGCACGGGATTGAAGGATCCTCCCAGGATGCCGAGCCGCTCGCGCCGGATTGCATGCCCCGTCCCTGTATTCATAGTCCATCCTCCCCCTCGGCGACCGCTTCCAGGCGGGATCGGTCCAGGATGTGGATGGTCCGGCCATCCACGGAGACAAGCCCCGCCTGCTGCATCTTCCGGAACGTCCGGCTCACGGTCTCCGCAATGGTCCCGATCCGCGACGCCAGCATGCCCTTCGTCATTCCCAGGTCAACGGCATCCGTTCCCGCCTGCCCCCCCAGCGCGAGCAGATGCTTGGCCAGGCGCGAGGCGACATCCTTGAGCGACAAGTCGTCAATCAGCCCGACAAACCGTCGAAGACGCTTCGAGAGGATAGCCAGCATTTCAAGCAGGATCTCGGGATGCTGCCGCGTGACCGTCAGGAACTCCGCCCGCGGAAGATACAGAACCCGACTGGGCATGGCCGCATCCGCGGCGGCCGGATATGTGCCCCCCTCAAAAACGGGCACTTCGCCGCAAACATCGCCGGCATCCTCGAAAACATGCAGAATCTGCTGCCGCCCATCCATCCCGGCGCGGTACACCGTCAAGGCCCCCTTCGCCAGCACATAGAAACCGGAAGCCTTCTCCTCCTGACGGAATAATGACTCCCCTGTCTCGTATTCCCGCAGGATCGCCCCCTGCGCCAGGGTCTGCAACCCGGCGTCGCTGATTCCGTTGAACACCTCGGACGCCCGCAGCATCATCGCTTTTTCCATTGCACCGGCCGCTTTTGTCTTCATCGTTCCCTTCCGTCCGCACTCCCGGAGCGCAACCTAAAGCACTCCCCTGTAAAGTACAAGCATAACCTTACCGGCAACGGTCATCCGTCACGGGAGGCAGGGTCGTGACAGGGGCCCATTTATTAATTACTGTTTTTTACCGACCGGCTTGACTTCGCATTCGTTTTTCCGATAGTATCTTCAATGTTCTGTGAACTGCAACATCAGCACAAGGAAGGAATTGGTCATGAACAGGATAAAAATCGGGCTCAGTTTTGTTTTGATGGCGACGTTGGTGACGATGGCGGCTGCCCAGCAGGCTCTGGATCCGGCGTTCCAGGTCAGCAGTGTCAACGGGGAATGCAAGATCAGTCTTCCCGGCCAGGACGAGTTCCTGCCGGTCGAGGAATCCAAGGCTTATCCATACGGAAGCCATATTCGCACAGGCAGCCGGTCCAGCATGGTCATGACGATTTCGGAGGGGAATGTCGTCCGTGTTCTCGCCAATGCCGATCTGGTTTTCAACGAGGACTCCTCGAACGTCAAGATCAAGAATGTCCAGCTCAACGATGGTGAGGTGGAGTTTGAATTGAACAAGGCGTTTCACGATGGCGGCAATGCCCTGAATGTCGAGACGGCCACCGCCATCTGCGGCGCGATCGGCTCTCACGCCCGCGTCGCCTCCCGGATGGAGCAGAATCTTCGGATTGTCATTTTCCGCGTCATCAAGGGGCTTATCCGTGTCTATGGTGAGGATTTCGAAGTGGGCGAGATGAAGGCCGACGAGTGGCTCTCGCTGCTCAGTCCTTCCGACCGCGCCTTCCTGCGCCTGAAGACCATGAAGGGGGCTTTCAATATCCGGATCAAGGACCAGGATATGAACGACAAGAACCTGGCGACCAAGGAAGGGACCGTCCTGAAGATATGGCGTCGGGTGATTCCCGAGACCAACCAGCGCGTCATCACCTTCCAGCTCACCTCCCCTGAAGGTGAGTTGCTCGACACGTTTACCGTCACGTTCGGCGCTGACCAGAAAGCGAATTTCGGTGGTGTTGAATGGAAAGACAAACTCCCGAAGGATGATGGCAAGGGCCGTCAGCGGGGTAATCCGATTCCGCCGGAGGATGTGCTGGATGCGATAATCCAGGCTGTGCTGGATGATATCAACATTGAATTCAATCGCAACCGTCCTCGCCGCCCGCGCCCCCCGAAACCCCAGACTCCCACGAAGGTTGGCGATCGCTGATTTCTGGGCCTGTAATGCAGATGACAGGATGCATCTCGATCGGGGTTCGAGATGCATCTTGTTTATGGAAAGAAGACGGATATGCTGATCTCCAAATTCAACAAGCTGATTCACAATAAAATTGTGTGGGCCGTTTTTGCGATTCTCGTCAGTCTTTCGATGGTCGGGCTGTTCGCCCCCTCCGTTGGCCAGAGCGGCTCGGAAAGTACCGGCAGTGCCGGCACCCTTTTTGACAAGCCGGTCTCGCGAGAGGATTTGATCAAGGCTCGCCTCTTTGTGCAGGGTTTCCAGCCGTCCCGCAGCGGGGAGCAGGAGCAGCAGATGGTTAACGACAGGGCCTGGAGCCGCCTCGCCATCTGCCGCTATGCCGACGATCTCGGGTTGGTCGTCTCGAGCGAGGAACTGGGGGCGGCCATCGCGCGGGATCCGTCGTTCGCCGTCAATGGCGTGTTCAGCCGCCAGCGCTATCAGCAGTTGGTGGAATCCCAGATGCGTGTGCCGCTCCGCCTGTTCGAGGAATATCTTCGCGAGGAGCTTCTTCTCCGCAAGGTGCAGGATCTGCTGGCCGGAAGTCTTTGGATTCCCCCGTATGAGCTCGAGCAGAGCGTTTCCCGATTCACCGATCTTTTCACGATCGACGTGGTCGAACTGGTCCCATCCAATCTGGTTGCCGAGGTCTCCGTGTCCGATGCGGATGTCCGCAACGTCTATGACCGTGATCCGGCGCTCTTCGAGGCCCCCGAGCAGCGGAGTGTTTATTACGTGGAATGGTTTGCCGACGAGCTTGGCAACACCATCAACATATCCGACGCACAGATCCAGGACGCCTACGACCGGGATATCGAGAAGTACAGCATCACCGATACGAACACCATGACCGTGTCCTATACCCCGCTTGCCGAGGTCTCCGACCAGATCCGTTCCAGCATCGCGAAAAAAGAGGGCATCACCATGGCCGGTGAATCCGCCATGCAATTTCTTGACGACCTTGGCATGCTCGGCTACGGCGATGACGTCTCCATCCAGAGTGTGGCGAAGAAATCAGGGCTGACCGTCATGACCAGTGACTTCTTCACGGCGACCACCCCCGTGCCCGGTGTCAGCGCCGGCTTTTCCTTTAACCAGGCTGCCTTCCGGCTTGATCCGCAAGTGCCCGAAAAGAGTTACAGCGGTTCCGTGATCGGAGAGGATGCCGTCTACGTGTTGGCCTGGCACACCAATCGTCCGTCTTTTCTCCAGCCCTTTGAAGAGGTCGCCGAAAAGGTGAAGTCTATCGCCATCGAGAATGCACGCGAGAAGGCGTTTGAAACGAAACTCACCGACATCCAGGAAAAGCTGCAGCAAGCTATCGCGGCAAAGGAACCGTTCAAGTCGGCATCCGGGGCTTTGAACCTGACGGCGGCAACCTATGGTCCCTTCTCGATCTACAATGCAGGGACCAACGATTTCCCCCATTTCTCGGATCTGGCGCCGGCTGTTCTCACGCTGTCTTCCGGCGATCTGTCGGAGCCTGTCCATCTGGAGGATCGTGTGCTGATTGCCCATGTTGCCGAGCGCGTGCCGGGCGACAAGACCGAGGCCGTTGCCCTGAAACCGGACATTAACCGGATGCTCCAGTCCGGGCGGATGCGGATGCACTTCGCGGCCTGGTCGGATGATCTGCTTTCTAAAGCCAGAGGCAAATCGCCAGCGGAAGACGATCAGGACCCCATCCGCTGAACGACGATCCCGGAGGCCGTCCCGCATGACGCACAGCGGCCTTCGGCGGTCAGCGTCACCTTGATGGCTCGCCCCGTCCGCTCCACCAGCAGGGCCCCGCAGGACCGGCAACGGGTATCGCGACCTTCGGGTATATCCAGATTCCCGGTATAGACGTGCTCCAGCAGGCGCTTTGCCCGGGAAAACGCCCGCCGCAAGTCGGCGGCACGGGTGGGCGGCAGCGCCATCGAGTATTCCGGGCGGTAGGCGGTGATATGCAGCGGAATCCGGGGCCCGAGTGTTTCCGCGATCCAGGAGGCCAGGGTATCCGTCTGCCGTTCCTCGCTATTGAGCCCCGGTATCAGCAGATGGGTCACTTCCAGGTGAACTCCCGTATCCACCACCTGCCGGGCAAATCGCAATACCGGGGCAAGCGAGCCACTGCAGACCTCACGGTAAAAGGGATCATCCATACTCTTGATATCCAGGTTCACCGCGTCGATCCACGGCAGCAGCGCCGCCGCCGGAAGGGACTCAACATAGCCATTGGTGACCAGGACATTTTTCAACCCGGCCTTGCGAACGGCCTCGGCGCAGTCATGAACAAACTCATATCCGATCAGGGGCTCGTTATAGGTGTAGGCGACGCCGATTCCGCCCGATGCCACCGCCTGCCGGACGACATCCTCCACCCCGGTGGCATTTCCCGGATCAACATGCACCTGCTGCGAGATCGTCCAGTTCTGGCAGAATCGGCATCGGAAGTTGCATCCCCAACCGCCGATGCTGTAAATAGAGGTTCCGGGATGGAAATGATAGAGCGGCTTCTTCTCGACCGGATCGAGGTGCGCCGCGCTGATCTGCCCGTATCCGTCCGCCTGCAGGATCCCGTCCGAGACGGAGCGCACACGGCACCGGCCGCTATGCCCCTCTTTTACGAGACACTCGTGCGGACAGAGCAGGCACCGCACCGCTCCTTCCGCCGGGTCCATGTATCGCGCCGGATGCATGCCTGGAATTCCGCCCCGGTGTCCCGAGTTGCCTTCGGGAATGAATGTTGCCATCATGTCCCCCCGTCTGTTGTTGCGCAGTCCCCGCTCCCATTCTCCGGGCCACCTCCCGGACGGCCAGCCTTGCCGTCGCGAACGCCGCCGTCAGATTGTAGCCTCCCGTCGGCCCGTCCACGTCCAAAACCTCGCCCGCGAAAAACAGCCCCGGCAACCGGTGCGATTCCATCGTCTGGTCCGACACCTCTCCCAGGTCCACCCCGCCGACCGTCACCATGGCCTCCTTCAGCGGCCGAATCCGCACAGGGTCGATGCGGAACGGTTTCGCACCGTTGGCACTGCAGATCTCCAGCGCCGGATGCTTGGCGTTGGCGCGCGACAGCAGCCGCGTGGCATTCGATATGCATCCTCCGCCAAGTCCCCATCGCTCGCATTCCAGCAATCCCCGCTCCTCGCCCAGCAGGGTCTGCCCGTCCAACACACGGACGCTGGCCTGCTTGAACTGGACCCCGGCGTGCCGTTGTACCCAGTCGCCTTCCCAGGCGACGCCAGCCAGTCCGGGGCGGAATGGCGTTACCCGGAGTCCCAGTTGGCCCGCCAGCCGCTGGCCGTCGCCGACGCTCCCGGTTTTCGGATAGCTCACGCCGCCTGTCGCCACCAGAACATGCCGGGCGAGGACGCTGAACGCCACGGTTCGCACCCGGAATCCTCCATCCACCACGTCAAGGCCTTCCACCGGTGCCTGCAGGCAGGTGGCGACGCCCAGCTGCCTGAGCGTATCCTGGAAGCAATGCACCACATCCGGGGCTCGTTCGGAACGGGGAAAGACTTTGCCGTCGGAGGTTTCCATCAGCGGTAACCCATGGGCCTCGAACCACTGCATCAGCCGCGCAGGCCCGAAGTTCTCCAGCGCCGGCCGCAGAAATGTGTCCAGCGGGGGCCCGACGTCCGCCAGCATCTGCGCGGGGTTGATCCGCGACGTCAGATTGCAGCGTCCGTTGCCGCACATGAGCAGCTTGCTGCCGAGGCGGTGCTTGCGCTCGATGAGGAGTGTCGGGATGCCGAGTTCCCCCGCATGACACGCCCCCATCAGTCCCGCGGCCCCTCCGCCGATAATAACCAAGGGTGTCTGATCTGGATTGTTTGTCATACCGCCAGGAGTTCTCTCTTGCCAATCACGATCAAGGTGTGGCGGCGGACGGTGCGGCGGCGGGGTGGGGGGGCAGTTCTGCCGATCGGCGGACTTTCCGGCGATCGGCAAAGTTCCAGCCGGTCAGGTCCCATGGTTTCCGGCGTTCACTGCCGTAATAGCGCAGAAGGCCTATCGGTGTCTCCTGCGTCTGCCCGATCGCATCCGCCGCGACGGGCGTTCCCCCCTTGCGCAGCTGTCCCTCCTGCCCCTCGCTGCGGGTCCCGCGATTGAGATACTTGATTTCCAGTACCCATTCCGAAGCGTGGTATGCAAACACATCGCCATCGCGCCATTGGCCAGCGTTGATCCCGTCCCTGGGATTGGCGGTCGCATTGGTGCCCCCGTCGGCTGCCGGGACTGCCACCGGGCCTTCCGGTGCACAGCAAGCCCCCGCCGCCTGCGCGGTCCGGAATGACAGCCCCGCTGAGCAGACCGCCACCATCGCTATCGTGAAGTGACTTTTCATTTTCCCTCCGTTTTCGCACCGGCGTTCACCACGGCAATCGGGAACGTCCCGCTGATTTCCCCCTTGAGCACGGGGTGCTGCGATGCCCCCATCTTCTTTGACGCCGCCGGCACCTGCTTGCTGAGATGCTGGAAGAGTTCCACGACCGAGACAAGACAGTCGCCGTCGCTGTCGCCTGCCCCACGCAGGGCGTCGCAGAGGTAATGCGTGAATACCCCCATGCCGAATTCCGGTGATTCCATCGAGACCTCGCTCGCCCTGGAGGCGGTGAGCACCACGGTCCCGCTGCTGCCGGTGAGGGCGTTGAGGTAGTCGTCGCTCAGTCCCACCGCCTTCATGCCCTCGCGGAGGACTCCCTTCCCGCCGTCGCCTGCCGCGCCGGCGTAGCAGGAGTCCATCACAAAGAGGAGCTTCTCCGCGCGAATCCGCCCGAAGATGCGGGAAAGTTCGCTCATCGGGAGCGCCGTCCCGTACATGTCGTCAAGCTTGCTGTCGGTGAGCATCATGTACTTCTCGGTCCCGTCCGCGGCATTGCCTCGCAGAGACGGTTCCGCCCCGCCGTGGCCGGAGAAGTAAATCAGGACCATATCACGGTCGGCGACCTGCCGCGGCAGCCAGGTACCGAGGGTGGAACGTACGGATTCGGCCGTCGCCATGGCATTGGTCAACACGAGGATATTCTCCTCATGATAACCGGCCTTGCCGATCAGCGTCGCCCGCAGGTTCTCGACATCCGCGACGGAATACCGCAGTGAGGGTACCGATGCATCCTTGTACTCCGACACGCCGATCAGCACCGCCCAGCGGCTCGGATCTCCAGCCTCGATCACCGCCCGATCCGTCTGCCGCTGATGATGCGCCATTTCGCGCAGCATCTCATCCCATCGGGTATCGCGGGCGAACTGGATGATCCCCGCCCGGTAGTCCGCATCGTCCGGTCCGCCTCCGGGATATATGCAAAGTCCGGTGCCGCCGAGCGAGGCATGGGAGGAGTTGACCACCAGCGCCGACTGGAGGGATTTTTCCGCGGATGCCGCCAGTTCCGCCAATGCGGGGGGCATGGTTTTCCGAAGCCGCGCCAGGCAAGCCCCCAGATCCACGAATTCCGGATTCTTGGGGGTAAACCAGGGCAGGCCCTGGAAATGAACGGTCGCCCCGCCGGTCTGCTCGAGATGCTCGATCACGGCGCAGGCCATGGAATCCACCGCCTTGGCCAGCGCGGGAATGGCCGCCATGCGCACGGCACTGAGCGTTACCGGCTTTGCGCCGTAGCTCTCCGTGTAGGTGCTGACGATCTTCCGGCAGAGCGTCTCCGGATCCGTGGCCGGATTGGCGGCAACCGCTGGCAGCCAGCGATCGTAGGGCCATCCATCGCCCGGTTCCAGATCCTGGGATCCGATAAAGTACGAGCTCCGTTCACGCAGCTCGTACGCCACTTCCACCATCCCCATCAGGCAGGCGTCTGCGCCGATCACCGTCAAGGGGGGGAAGGGCTCGAGGGCGGCACGCACCTCGCGCATCTCCAGGAAATCGCCGCCATTGGTGTCATCCCAGGCGATGCCTCGCGAATTCTTCTGCCGGGCGGCCCTCAGCGGATGCAGCTTGCGCACCGGCGCGGCCCCGTCGCTGCTGCGCCATCCCCCCCCGTGATTCCAGATCACCAGCATGGTGTTCGGCTGGGGATGGTTTTCGAGCGACCATTTGACAAAATCCTTCAATGTCTTCGGATCGCCCATATTCGGTTCGCCAGCCGAAACACAGGTGGGGAGCGACAGGTCCCAGGATGGTTTTCCGCCCTGGTTTTCCGGCCGGCGCACCAGGAACCGCCGAGCCTCCGACCAGTCGCCGTAATCCACGCGATCCATGAGAACGGTGATCTTGAGCGTCTCGGAAGAGCCGATCTTCTGCATTTCGATGACGTCCTCGAGAGCATAGGGGTCGAGGTTGTTGTCCGCCGCCATGTAGACCATGACCAGCCACCCCGG
>CAZGBW010000083.1:0-8875 GCA_964523995.1 uncultured Victivallales bacterium
AGTTCTTGCCGAACAGGGTGCTGACCTGCTCCGAAATGACCGGGCTGGACGGGCCCTCCCTGCGATAGAGCATCCGGAGCACGAAGAGCATGTGTTGCTTGTGGTCCTCGAACTTCGGGCGCTGCCCGGTATTGAGGATATCCTCGAGCGTCAGCGGATGGATATCGAACACGTCGCCGACCTGCCGGATCAGGTCGATATCGTGAAGACCGGTGATGTTGATCCAGGTCACGAAGCCATCCTTGATATGCGGAAGGCATTCGGCGGGCGTGCGGACGGGGAATTCCCGGACTCCCTCCGCGTTGAAGGTGATGATCTCGATGGACGGCGTCTCGACGCGTCGCTCCCCGATGAAAACCAGGGAGCCGGGAGGCAATCCTGCTTTGTTTGATCGTTTTTTGGCCATGAGGATTAATTATCAAAACCGGACTGCGGGCGCAATGTCCGATTTACCGCGTTTGCCGGCTTGACTTATCCCGTGGTCATGGTATCTTCAACCGCTTCTGAAATAGGAATCTTAACAGTACAGGGGAATCGGCTATGAAAATGATTTATCAACCGTCCAGGAAAAAGCGTGCCCGCAAAGTGGGTTTCCGTGCCCGCATGGCAACGGCGAACGGGCGTAAAGTGCTTGCCCGCCGCCGGCGCAAGGGCCGTGTGAGCCTGACTGCCGTTTGACGGGGCTTTCCGTGATGAATGAGATCGGACCGTCCGTTGCCGGGATGCGCCAGGGCGCGTCGTTTGGCCGGTCGGTCCGGTTGCTTTTGACCCGCGATTTCCAGAAGGTTTTCGATCAGGGGCGTTCGATCGCCGGCAAGACGATGGTAATCTGGATCGGGACCGGCGGAGGTGACGGGGTCCGGATGGGGGTGGTCGCCAGCAAGCGGACTTTCCGGCGGGCGGTGGATCGCAACCGGGCGAAACGGCTGATCCGCGAGGCGTTCCGGCAGGAGCGGGTCAATCTGTGCGGTGCCGCTGATCTGGTGATCGTGGCGAGGCAGCGGATTC
The DNA here is from genome assembly GCA_964523995.1 of uncultured Victivallales bacterium. GTDB lineage: Bacteria > Verrucomicrobiota > Kiritimatiellia > UBA8416 > UBA8416 > UBA8416. The sequence continues at coordinate 1,009 of CAZGBW010000083.1, forward strand.
TGGCGGCGGGTGCGGTGGCGGCCCGGGACGAGTTCCGGCGGCTGGCGAAGGCGCTGGGCATGATGGCGGCGGACGGCGGCAGGGGGTAGGGCGGCGAAATGCGCGGTTTCGGACTTTATCGTCTTCCGGTTTTCCTCATCAGAATCTATCAGTTGTGCATTTCGCCGTACCTCGGACGCAACTGCCGGTTCGCGCCAAGCTGTTCGTCGTATGCGATGGAGGCGCTCGAGCGGTTCGGGTGCGTGAAAGGCGGCTGGTTGAGTATCCGGCGGATCTGCCGGTGTCACCCGTTTCATCCGGGCGGCGTGGATCCGGTGCCGCAGAACGAGACAATGGAGATCAAGGAATGAATAAGATAGAGCGGATTGCGGTGGTTGTCCTTTTCGGGTTGCTGATGGCATGGTCTTTCTACGGGCGCAAGCTGTTTCCCCAACCGGCAACGGCTCCGGAGACGGAGACGATCCGCGCGGCGGAGGCGGCCGTGCCGGAGGTTCGCGATGTGCCGGCCGATGCCGTCCCGGCCCCGGCGGTGATGCCCGTTGCCGAGGAGACAAGCGTCCCGCTGGCGAGGGCGTCGGAGGAGTCGACGGTCACGCTGAGCAACGGCGTGATGCGGCTGGTGTTCACGTCCTGGGGCGGTGGAATCTCCTCGGCAACGCTGTCCGCCTTCGATGCCACGATCAAGGACAACAGCGGGCCGGTGGTCTTTGATTTCGCGGACCGGGTCACGCTGGCCTACGCCGGTCTGCCGGGGCTTTCCTGGGGGAATGATTTCCAGGTGGAGGCGCTTTCCGGGCAGAACGGCGTCCGCATCTCCCGCACCACCGAGACGGGGCTTGCGCTCACCCGCACCGTGACGCTGGAGGATGGCTATGCGCTGACCGTTTCCGACCGCTTTACCAACGGCGGCCCGGAACCGCTGGCGCTGCGCGATGTGCAGCTTCAGATGGGCCCGATGCGGGATATGGAGAAGGCCCCGGGCGGCATGGGCAGTGTGGCGTACCTGGGCGTGGATGTCCTGCGCACGGCGGATGGGAAGGTCGAGCATATCGGCAAGAAGCTGCCGGGCCTTTTCGGGGTGCGTGGCGGCTGTTCCAAGGCGGATCTGCGGGGCGTCCCGATGACGGCCGGGGAGGATGTGGCTGGCGGTCTGGAATGGGTATCCGTGAAGAACAAGTTCTTCGCGCAGATCCTCGCCCCCGAGGAGGGCGGCATTCCCGCTGCCAGGGTACAGGCGCAGCGCGCGGATGATGCAGGCGGGTTCCGCCTGGACACCGTGTCCGCCTTGCTGGCGGTTCCCGAGATGGCGATCGCCCCTGGCGAATCGGTCGAGCGGCGCTTCCGCTACTATGCGGGACCGAAGAAATACACCCTGCTGAAGGCCGAGGGCGGCCGCCGCACCGAGATCATGGAATTCGGCCGTTTCTTCAAGCCGGTCTGCAAGGTGCTGCTGCCGCTGCTCAACGGCATCGAACGGTTTGTCCCCGGCGGCTATGGCATGGCGATCATTATCCTGACGGTCATCGTCAAGCTCGTGTTCTGGCCCGTGACCCACAAGGGGACCGAGAGCATGAAGCGCATGCAGAAGCTGCAGCCGGAGCTGAAGAAGCTGCGCGAGAAGTACAAGAGCGATCCGAAGAAGATGCAGGAGAAGCAGATGCTGCTCTACCGCGAGCACAAGGTCAATCCGCTGGCTGGCTGCCTGCCGATGCTGATCCAGATTCCGGTGTTTATCGGCCTGTACACGGTGCTGCGCAGCGCCGTGGAATTGCGGTTCACGCGTTTCCTGTGGATCCGTGACCTGAGCGAGCCGGAAGGGTTGCTGATTGGCGTGCTGCCGTTTCCGGCGGGAGGCCTGAACATCCTGCCGCTGCTGATGACCGCCACGATGGTGCTGCAGCAGAAGCTCACGCCTGCCGTCGGCGATCCGCAGCAGCAGAAGATGATGCAGTTCATGCCGGTGATGATGCTGTTCATCTTCTACAGCATGCCCTCGGCGCTGGTCCTGTACTGGACGGTCAGTCAGCTGCTTTCGATCCTGCAATTGGTGATGCAGCAGCGCAATGACCGGATCAGCGGGGCGGCTGTTCCGGCTTGAGGTCGCGTGACATGAGCGCCTCTACCGCATGGAGAGGCGACATGCCCTCGTGCAGGATGCGGCAGACCTGGGCGGTGATCGGCGCGTCCACGCCGTGCTCGGCGGCCAGCGCCTTTGCATTGCCGGCATTCCAGACGCCTTCGGCGACCTGCTTCATCCCGCCGGTGATCTGGGCCAGGCTTTCCCCGCGGCCCAGCCGCTCGCCCACGCCGCGGTTTCGGCTGTGCCGGCTCGTGCAGGTGACGATGAGGTCCCCCATGCCGCTGAGCCCGGAGAATGTCTCCGGACGGCAGCCGAGCGCGGTGCCCAGGCGGGCGATCTCGCTCAGGCCCCGCGTGATCAGCGCGGCCCGTGTATTGTCGCCGAACCCGAGCCCGTCGCTGATGCCGACCGCGATGGCGATCACGTTTTTCAGGGCCCCGCCGATCTGGACCCCGGTGACATCCTCCGAGGTGTAGATGCGGAACGTGCGGGCGTTGAAGATTTCCTGGAGCGCGTCGCGGTCCGCGGCGCGCGAGGCGGCAATCACCACGGCGGTCGGAATGCCGCGGGCGACTTCCTCGGCGTGGCTGGGGCCGGAAAGCGCCGCGACGCAGGGGATTCCGAGGCATTCCTCGGCGATAGTGGTCATCGTGCGGTGGGTGTCGCGGTCCAGCCCCTTGGTGACACTGACCGCCAGGGCCGACGGGCTGACCAGCCCTCGGAAGCGCCCGGCGACATCGCGGTAGAACTGGGTCGGTACCGCCATGACCGCCACCTCCGCACCCGCGGCCGCTTCCGCCGGGTCGGTGGTCCAGGTGATGTTATCCGGAAGTTCAACGCCCGGCAGATAGGTCTCGTTGCGGCGCGTGGCGCGGATCGCGTCAATGTTTTCCTGGAAGGGTCCCCAGACGCATACCGGGTGGCCATTGCCGTGCAGGACCATGGCCAGCGCCGTTCCCCATCCGCCGTCTCCGATCACGATGATTTTTCTTGTATTCATCCGCTGGCACCATAGGCGAACCCGCGTTGAAAAGCAATCCTGTCTGCACTCTCGTCAGCGATTCTCATGAAAGGCCAATGGGACGCGCTAAAGGACGTGTTGATCTATTCGATGTCGCTGTTCAGGCGCCCCGTTCTCGTTTCAGCGCCTTGCATTACCGCGACGAAAAGTCAGAAGTGCCAAAAAGATGGTTATTCTGCGGGCAATGGATTAGATTCACTCGGTGGAGGATTCTTTAACCACCGAGTTGACAAAGGGGAACCATGAGGAGTCATCGCGAACGATTTACATCCCAGTCCGTCATGACGTTGCGCCATCGGGTGATCATGGCGGCCTTATTGGCCGCGGCCATCCTGCCGGTGCATGCGGAAACGCCGTTCTATTTCGTGCAGATCACCGATACGCACTTCGGCTCGCGCGGCCACGATCAGATTGCCGTGCAGATGGTGGAGGCCATCAACAGCCTGCCCATGCCCATCGCCTGCGTCATTCACACCGGCGATGTGATTGCCGATCGCCTGGATAATCCGGGGGTGCTGGCGGTGGCTACCGGCACGCTGGCCCGCCTGAAGGCACCGCTGCACCTCACCCCCGGCAATCACGACATCCTGAAAAAGCGCGTGGAATCCACGCTGTCCGTCTATACCAATTCCATCGGTCCGCTGGCCGAACGGGTGGATTATCACGATGTGACCTTCCTGCTGGTCCATACCGAGCCGCTGGATGCGGCCGCCCCCATTGACGGTTTCGATCCGATGGCGTGGCTGGAGAAGGCGTTGTCCGGGACGGGGGACCGCCCGGTCATCGTCTGCCACCACCGGCCGCCGGTGGACGATTTTCACGGGGGGGTTATGCACCCGGGTTGGCCGGAGGCGACCCGCGAGCGCTGGATCCGGCTTCTGAACCGGGGCAACGTGATTGCCGTCCTGGCGGGGCATTTCCATCGCGATGAACTGCACTGGCTGGGCGATGTGCCGCTCTTGGTGAGTGCCCCGATGGCCGTCTACTGGGGCCGGCAGCCCTCGTTCCGCCTGTACGAATACCGTGACGGAAGGCTGGGGTACCGGACCATCTATCTTGAAGGGAAGGGCGAGTAGATTATGGAGGCACACTAGACCCTGGCCGAAAAGACCTTTTCGGACAGGCTCTTCCTGGCGTGTTGCCGCGGACAGCTATTCTCATTTTGGCTGCATGGAGGGCGGATGTCCCCAGCCGCCGCGTGCTAGGACCACCAAAACGGCGGTCGAGGACGCCCGCCCTCCAGGAGAGAGAGGTGTCCATCATGCGAATTGCTGTGCCGCGGGGATTGCATCTTGTCGGCGATCTGCTAAAGTTCGAACGTCATTTCGATTTATTGTTTTTCGGGAGGGAATGAGGCGCCATGAAAATCACGACGGAAGATGTTTTCAATTACCACCTGGGCGGAAAAGTCGGCATGCGCTGCACCCGTCCGCTGGAGAGTGTGCGGGATCTGTGCCTGGCCTATACGCCGGGGGTGGCGGATGCGGTGAAGGCGATTGCCCGCGATCCGGCGGAACTGTTCCGGTTGACGGCGAAGCGCAGCCTGGTGGCGGTGGTCAGCGACGGCACCGCGATCCTGGGGCTGGGCGACCTCGGGGCGGCGGCCAGTATTCCGGTCATGGAAGGCAAGGCGGTCCTTTTCAAGGCCTTCGGCGATGTGGACGGCTGGCCGGTCCCCCTGAACCATTGCCGTCTCGGCGGTGCGAACACGGGACCGACCGATCCGCAGCGGGTGATTGATGCGGTGGCGGCGATCGCGCCGATGTACGGGGGCATCAACCTGGAAGATATTGCCGCACCAGCCTGTTTCGAAATCGAGGACCGTCTGGATGCCATGCTGGACATCCCGGTCTTCCATGACGACCAGTGGGGGACGGCGGTCATCACGCTGGCTGGCGTGAAGAACTACTGCCGCCTGTGTGAACGGGAACTGGGCGAGCTGCGGATTGTGATCAATGGTGCAGGCGCGGCGGGGATCCGGATCGCGGAGATGCTCAAGGCTGCCGGGGCGCGGCATGTCGTGCTGTGCGACTCCCGCGGGGTGATCAGCCGGTCGCGCCCGGGGCTGACCGGCAAGAAACTCGAGCATGCCGCCGATACATCGGCCAAGACCGTCGGGGATGCGATGCGCGATGCGCACGTGTTTGTGGGCGTATCGGCGGCGGACTGCATCGCGCCCTCGGATGTGAAGGCGATGGCCTCGTTCCCGGCCGTGTTCGCCATGGCCAATCCCAATCCGGAAATCCAGCCGGCGCTGGTGGCGGGGGCGATGGGCGACCGGCCTTATGTCATGGCGACCGGGCGGTCGGACTTCCCGAACCAGATCAACAATGTGCTGGGCTTCCCGTATCTCTTCCGCGGTGCGCTGGATGCCGGGGCGCGCACGATCAACATGGAGATGAAGATGGCGGCTTCGGAGGCCCTGGCGGCCGTGGCGCGTCTGCCGGTCACCCCGGATGTGCAGGCGTTCTATCCTGGGGAGACGCTGGAGCTGGGGAGGGGCTACATTATCCCGAAACCGTTTGACCGGCGGCTGTTCACGGCCGTGTCGGGGGCGGTGGCCGAAGCGGCAGTGGCCAGTGGGGCGGCCGCGCCGGGGACGGTGGTCTCCGTGCTGCGCCAGCGGCTTGAAGCGCGGAACGCCACGCGCTAGAAGGCGGCTGTTTTCGATTGGGATCGGGATCGGGATCGGGATTAGGATTACGATTAGGATTACGGTTATGATTACGAAGAAGGGGCGGGAATGAACCTATATTTCAGGGCGGGGTTGGTGACGCTGCTTAGTCTGGCGACAGTCTCGGCGGGCGCGGCGGTGACGACGAATGCATCGGTGAAGGTGGATGGTGTGGCCGCGTATGTGAATGCCCATGTCATCACCTACAGCGATGTGGTGAGCGCATCGCGCGAGTTGCAGCAGATGGTGTCGCCGCGCGGCGGCGGGGAGGATGCGAATCCGCTGTACCGTCGGATCCTCGATGAGCTGATCGACCGGAAACTGATCCTGGACGCGTATGAGAACCAGCGGGAGATCAAGATTCCGGACAACATGATTGACGAGCGTGTGCAAGGCGTCATCCGCGATATGTTCAAGGATGACCGCACCGCGTTCCTGAAGGCCCTGGGGGAAGACGGGCAGAGCGAACAGGCATGGAGGGAGCAGATTCGCGAGCAGATGGTGGTTTCCGCGATGCGCAATCTGCGGGTGGATGGCCAGGTGCGGATCTCGCCACTGGCCGTGCGCGAGCGCTATGAGCGGGATCCATCCCTGTTCACCGAGCCGGCGAAGGTCAAGTTCAGCATGATTGTGATTGCCAGGGGGGATTCCGAGGAGACGAAGGCGGTCCAGCGGAATAAGCTCGCGGAGGTGCGGGCGGCGCTGGCGGCAGGGACTGATTTTGCCGATGTGGCCCGGCGGTATTCGGAGGATGCGATGGCCAAGGATGGCGGCAATCGCGACTGGATCGAGCTGGACATGCTGCGCAAGGAATTGCAGGCCCTGGTGAAGGCCTCTGTTCCGGGGACCGTCAGTGATCTCGTGGAAATCGGGCCGAATTACTCGCTGATCAAGGTGCAGGAGCGGCAGGAGACGGCGAGCGTATCCTTTGAGGATGCGTATCCCCGGATCGAGCGTGAACTGCGGTTGGAGCAGTCGCAGAAGCGTTTTGAAGAATGGACCGCCCGGCTTCGTCGCGATTCGTTTGTGAAGGTGCTGGACGAGAAACCGTTCTAGCGGGACGGGGAGGGGCGATGGCAACCAGCGGCAGGATGCACCTTACCAGGCTTTCCGAGGTCCGCGGCCTGCTCATCGAACGTGATTTCCATCCCAGCCGGGCGTTGGGACAGAACTTCCTCGTTGACGGGAATATCCTCGATATCCTGATCGAGGCGGCAGACATCCGTCCAGGCGACCGCGTGCTGGAGGTCGGGCCTGGCCTGGGAGTGGTCACGGGTGCGCTGCTGGATCGCGGGGCGTTTGTCACGGCCGTGGAGAAGGATCACCGGCTGTTTGCATTCCTCCAGGAATCGCTGGGCGGCGAGGAGCGGCTGGAGCTGGTTGAGGGGGATGCCCTGGCGTTGAGCGTCCCGCTGGTGCGGGAACGCTCGCTCGGCAAGCTGGTGTCGAACCTGCCCTACAATCCCGGCAGCCGTATCCTGATGGATCTGATCTGCGCGGATTCCGCGCCGCGGACGATGACCGTCACCGTGCAGCTTGAAGTGGCCGAGCGGCTGACGGCGGGGCCGGGCAGCAAGGCATTCGGCCTGATGGGGCTTTGGAGCCAGCTTCATTACGAGGTCACGCAGGTCAAGGTCATCAGTCCGGGTTGCTTCTGGCCTCGGCCGGCGGTGAAATCGGCGATTGTGCATTTCCAGCGGCGGCCCTCGGCCCGGCTGCCTGCGGTGGTGCTGCCCTTTTTCTATGAACTGACACGGTATGCATTCCAGCACCGCCGCAAGCAGCTCGTCTCCCTGCTGGCGAAGGCCCCGGTGCCGTTCCGGGCCGATGCCGGTGAAAGCCGTCGGCGGCTGGAGGCGGCCGGGGCGGGGGCGGAAGCCAGACCGGAGGATTTGCCGCTGGAGGCATGGTGTGTCTTCGCGCAGGCCGCCCAGGACTCCGCACAATTTGAAAGGCATTGACGCGGCAGGGGCATTGCAAGATAGTCTGCCGTCTGACATGACATGTTTACAGGGGGCGATCAGCATGGCCGGAGAGGCATTAACGCCGATGATGCGGCAGTATCGGCAGATCAAGAGCGAGATTTCGGAAG
>CAZGBW010000084.1:0-8860 GCA_964523995.1 uncultured Victivallales bacterium
TTGGCGGCAATCGAGCTTCCGTTGGCGTAGAGGGAGACGCGTGTCAACGAGGGCAGCGCCACGTTGAGCATCAGCAGCAGATCGCGCAGCTCCCCGAACGGGCGCATCATCACGTCACCATCGGCCAGGAAAACGCGCGTTGCCTCGCGCTCGTACCGGGTAAGCGCCTCCAGCATCCGTCGTACTGCTTCCAGGTCACGCCGCCGGTAGGGCATCCGGCGGTACATTCCGCAGAAAGTGCAGCGGTTGTGGGGACAGCCCTCGTCCACCTGCAGGATCAGGCTGTCCGCCTCTGCCGGCGGCCTGTACATCGGATTATTCATCACCGCCATCGTCCCCTCCCCCGCTTGTCGTCATCCGCATCGCCATTTACAACGTCCGGCAGAGCTAACCAGACACTGCGGATTCCCGCAACGTAAAAACCGTCATGATTTTCTGTTGCGGGCAGGGAGGCCGATCCGGTAAGCTATCCGGAAGGGACTGTCATTGAAACAGGGAAGTATAAAACGAAAGGAATACAGATTATGATCAGGAGCGGTGCGGTAATGGCGTTAGGTGTGTTGATGGCGTTCGGAACATCCTTGCGTGCAGACGAGGCGAAAGCCCCTGCGCTGGCCGACGACATGGCGCGGCTGCTGAAGGCGTCCGGGGCCGTTTCCTATGCACGGAACGCGGCGTACGGGGCGGGCATCGATGAAATGACGATCGGTTACGGGGAGGACGGCAAACCCGTGGTCGGACTGGCAACCCGCAAGACCAAGACATACGCGGAAGCATTGGCCGTGGTGGCCGTGACACCGAAGGACGGGGCCTACACCATCGCTGCCGCCGAGATTCCAACGATCGCGACATTTCACGGAAAGTCGCAGGACCTCGCGAAGGGAGCGCTCAAGGAGATCACCGGAAGGATCTTCAAGGATGCAAAGGATGCCCGCAGTCTCGCGGACGCCACGACTGGCGCCACGCAATACTACAAGGCTATTTATGTCAGCTATGCGCTCATGGCCTCGAAGATCATCGAGGAGCTGTCGGCCAATCCGGACTGGCCACGCACAACGCTCCAGCCGTAATGCCGGATTCTGAACCCGAACCGAGTGCTGGCCGGCAATGAAACGGAAGATACCGTCAGGTGATGGGCACGAGGCAGCGCCATTGGAGCGGACGGTTCCACCGCCTGCTGAGGTGCATCTTCCGCTGACCACCGCCGTCAATCGTGGCAGCGTCCAGGCGGTTGTCCGGACGGGGGATCACGTCACGGCCGGGGATATGGTGGCACAGGGCGAGTCGATCGTCATCCATGCATCCATATCCGGCATCGTGGAACGGGTCGATTCGCACGAGATCGTCCTGCGGCGGGATAATCGCTTGACGGGGACATCCTCTGCCGCCCCCGCTCCCCCTGCTCCACCGGACCGGGCGGCACTGCCCGGATTCGCACGCAGCATGGGACTGGCGGGCATGGGGGGGAGCATGTTCCCCGCATCCATCAAGCTGAAGGCGGCGGAACGGATTCATACGCTGGTCATCAATGCCGTGGAATGCGAGCCCGGCATCCAGATTGACGAGGCACTGCTTCTGCACGAGACGGAGACGGTCCGGGCCGGACTGGACTGCCTGACCGGCGCTCTCGGCATTGACCGTGTTGTACTGGCCGTGAAAAAGGCAAATGCCAGGCGCGTGGCGGCATTCACGGCGGCGTGCCGAGCCGACATCCTGCAAATGCCGAATGCCTATCCGGGCGGTGCCGAGAAGCTGATTGTCGCCCGCCTGGAGAGACGAATGCCGCCAACGGGCATGTTGCCAGTCCAGCTCGGGTTCCTCGTCTTCAGCGTGGCGTCGCTTTGGGCGCTGGGCCGGCGACTGCTACTGGGAGAACCATCCATCCTGCGGCCGCTGACGCTGATCGCACCACCGCACATCACCCGCAATCTGCTCGTCCCGATCGGAACAACGATCCGGCATCTTCTGGAAACAAGCGGTGTCCAGATGGAGTCCGGCACCCATTGGATCATCGCTGGCGGGCTGATGATGGGGCGCCGCACCGACGTGGATGCCCCCGTGCTGAAAGGCACCAACGCCATTTTCGTGATGCCAGTATCCAGACGCCTTGAGAAGAAGGAGGAACCGTGCATCCTGTGCGGATCCTGTTTCGATGCATGTCCGCTGAATCTGCATCCCAGCGGAATGGCAGACCGCCTCAAGGAAAAGCGCTATTCGACAGCGTTGGCAGCGCAGCTTGAGGAATGCTTTCTCTGCGGTGCCTGTTCAGCGGTCTGCCCATCGGAAATCCCGCTGGTTCAATATTTTCGTGAAGGGAAGGCATGGATTCGCAAGCAAGCATAAGCTCGCCGTTTCTCCGGCGAGGCACGGATACGCGCGGGATGATGGTCGGCATGTTGATCTGCCTGACCCTCACCGCCGCCCATTACGCGCTGCGGTATGACGCGCCCTTCGCCTGGCGCTATGCAGCGGGCCTGGCTATCGGTGGCGCGCTGGACATCCTGTACACGCTGCTCAAGGATGGACGTCCGGCGTTCCCGCGCGCCAGCACGTTCGTCACAACCGCGCTGCTGGTTCTCAGCGTTCCCGCCCACATGCCCTGGTGGCAGGTCGCCACCGGGATCCTGGTCGCCGTGTGGTTCGGGAAGCGGATGGTGAATCCCAACGCCCTGCGACTGAACCCGATGCTTCTCGGACGTCTGTTCATGATGATCGCCTACGCCGATTCCATTCAAACATGGCTCGCACCCGGCACGGAAATCGACGCGCTCACCTCGGCCACGCCGCTTGGACTTCTCGCATCCGAGGGCGTGGTGTTTTCACCGCTGCGGATTCTCGTTGGCGATATCCACGGTAACTGGGAAGGCGTGGTCGCCATCCTGCCGGGGTCGCCCGGCGAGATGATGCCACTGCTGTCATTGCTCGGGGGGGTCGTCCTGTATCTTGGCGGCATTGCCGACTGGAGGCCGGGCGTGATGTTCATCGCCGGCTTCGCGCTGGCCTGCCTATTGCTGGGGATGCCGCTCGACATTCATCTGGCGGCCGGTTCGATCCTCTTCACGGCGGTCTACATCGTGAGCGATCCGCGCAGCATGCCTGGATCGAAATCCGGGCGACTCGCGGCCGGCCTGCTGGCGGGCATTCTCAACGCCGCCATTCGGAAGCACGGGTTCCTTCCGGAAGGGGTTGTCCCCGCCGTCCTGGCGGTCAACCTGCTAAGCCCGACCCTTGACCGGATCGCCTTTCGCGCACGCAGCGCCACCCTTCGCCGCCGGATTGCAGCCAACCGCCTGCAACAGGACCATGAAACATCACATAACGCCAACGAGAAAAGGACAACCAAATGACGAGTAAAAAGAGCAGGATACACAGTGGGCTGACATTGCTGGGAAAAGGGAGGACGGAATACCCGGACTCGCCAGACAAGGCACGTTTGGAAGCCTTTGAGAACCGATATTCCGCACGCGATTACTGGGTCGAGTTCGACTGTCCGGAGTTTACCGCGCTCTGCCCGATGACCGGCCAGCCGGATTTCGGGCATATCACCATCCGCTACATACCCGACCGGCTCTGCGTGGAAAGCAAATCCCTGAAACTCTACCTCTTCTCATTCCGGAACCATGGCACGTTCCACGAGGAAGTCGTCAACCGGATCCTGGATGACCTGATCGCCGCGATCCAGCCACGGAAGGCCAGCGTCAAGGGCGTATTCAACCCGCGGGGCGGTATCGCCATCACCGCCGAAGCCTGCTACCCGGCGTAGCAGAGGCCACCGCAAGGAATCATCAGGGCTTCTGCATCGCCTTGCGGCGCGCCAGAAACTGTTCCCCATGCTCGTGGAAACGCTTCCCGAGCGGATAGTTGCCCTCGTCCACGGCATCGTGGAATTCCGCCAGGGCCTTCTTCTGCCGCGAGTTCAGCTTTACCGGAACCTCCGGCACCACCTGGACATGCAGGTCTCCCCGCCCATAGCCGTCCACGCTGGGCATCCCCTTGCCCCGCAGCCGGAACACCTTCCCCGTCTCGGTCCCGGCATCAATCTTCAGCTTGGCGAATCCATCCGCGGTCGGCACCTGGATCACGCCGCCTGTCGCCAGCATCTCAAACGGCACCGGCACCTCGCAGAAGAGGTCATCCTCACGGCGCTGGAAAAGCGAATGCTCCTTCACATGGATAATCACATAAAGGTCCCCGGCCGGCCCTCCCCGCACCCCGCCTTCCCCTTTGCCGGAAACGCGCAGCCGCGACCCGGTCTCCACCCCCTTGGGGATCTTGAGCGTGATGCGCTTATGGCTCTTGACCCGGCCCGAACCGCTACAGGTCTTGCAGGGATTGCGGATAATCGTCCCTTCACCGCCGCACACCGGGCAGGTCTGCCGCACCTGGAAGAACCCGTTGCCGTTCACCACGGCACCGTGGCCCCCGCACTGCCGACAGGTCTCGCGCTTGCTCCCCGCGGCGGCTCCAGCGCCACTGCAGGTCTCGCACTGCTCCGCGATCGGCAGGGTGATCTCCCGCTCGGAACCGAAGATCGCCTCCTCGAAATCGATCTCGATATCAAACCGCAGGTCAGCCCCCGCCTGCGGACCGCCAGCACGACCCGACTGCCGTCGGCCTCCCCCGCCGAACATCCCGTCGAAAAGCCCGCCCCCGCCCCCGAATATGCTGCCGAGAATATCCTGCAGATCCGCCCCGTGGGTGAAATCGCGCCCGAAATCGAAACCATTCGGACCGAACGACGTTTTCAGGCCGTCATGCCCGTACTGGTCGTACTGCTTGCGCTTCTGCGCATCGCTCAGGACCTCGTACGCCTCGGAGACCAGCTTGAACGTCTCCTCCGCCGCCTTGTCCCCGGCATTCCGGTCGGGATGATATTTCATCGCCATCTTGCGATAGGCCTTCTTCAGATCCTCCGGCGATACCGAACGCTCCACGCCGAGAAGCTCGTAATAATCCTGCTTAGCTGCCACCGTGCCCCCTTGTATTCCACCGGACTCTCACCGGTTCGTTAAAAACAAAATCACTCCGCGACGGTTTCGTCAGCCGCCGCTGGTAAACCACTGGAAACAACCACCTGCGCCGCGCGCAGCAGCCGCCCGCCCAGCATGAACCCCGCGCGGGTCCGTGAGATGATACCGTTTTCCGGCACATCGGCCGACGGCATCTGCAGGACCGCCTCGTGCACATTCGGATCAAACGCAACGCCCTCGGCGGGAATCGGAACCACCCCGTATTTGACAAGTACCGCCATAAGCTGCTCTCCCACCAGCTTGAATCCCCTGGTGATCGAATCGTACTGCCCCGAGCCGCCCACGGCGGCCAGCGCCATCTCCAGGTGATCCAGGACCGGCAGGAGATCCTCCATGATGTCCTCATTGGCCCGGCGGTAAAGGTCCTCTTTCTCGCGCAGCACCCGTTTGCGGTAATTGTCGAAATCGGCCTGCAACCGCAGCAGACGATCATCCGCGGGCGGAACGACCGGGGCCTCCGGCGCGCTTGGCGCGGAAGGCTCGGGAGACGCCGCCCCCGCCGCTGCCGGATCGGATGCGGATGCCTCCGGTGACGGAGCATCCTCCGGATGCCGCTCGTCATGTTTTCCGGACTTCCGTCCGGAATGCTCTGGCTCTGTCTTTCGCGCTGACTTCATTCTCACCCTTCCCCGTGTCGAAAATCGTGATTGAAACACCATACCGTCCACAGCCATCCGGCCGCTAAATTCAAGTTCTTGAGTCTAAAAGGAATCACTTTTTTTGCAACATAAATCCGTTCCAGACAAGACCGGAAACGGCAGAGGAAGACCGGCGGACGACTGCCGGGCCACGGTAATAAACGCTCGCAGGGCCGGGTGCGATTTCACCCCGGGCCGGATTTCCACACCGCTGGACACGTCCACCCCCAGCGGACGCACCCGCCGCACCGCGTCCGCCACATTTTCCGGACAAAGGCCGCCCGCCAGCATCACCGGCACCTGCCGGGCCAGAGCCGCCGCACAGGTCCAGTCCGCCGTCGTGCCGGTCCCGCCGTACTGCCCCGCCACCGCCGCATCCACCACATACCGCGACGCCGGCCATGCCGACGGCTGCGGACGCCAGCCGCCACCGTGAACCTGCACCGACCGCCAGACGGGCACCGGCATATCAAGAACATCCGAAGCCGCCTCGTCTCCATGCATCTGGACGGCCGCCAGACCGCATTGCAGCGCGGTATCCCTCACCTGCGCCGGCAGCGCATTCACAAACACACCGACCGCTTTCCCCTCTGCCGCCTCCCCGAGTTCCTGCAGGATTCCACGCAGCGTCACTGGCGAAACCGCCCGCGGCGAACCTGCGTACAGCACAAAACCGAGCCAGTCCGCCCCCGCCTCCAGGGCGGCGGCCGCATCCGTCGCACAGGTCAGACCGCATATCTTGATTTGCAGATTCATGAGGCAACGATAGCATTTCCCCCGCCAGCCGCAACCGTCAATTGCGTCCGGCAGGCCGGTCGTCAAGCGTCAGCGCGGTCAGCAGCCCCGCCAGCAGCATTGCCGCCCCGCTGTAATAGGTGTACGCGGGTGCCCCCGCCCCGCCGTGATCCTTGAAGAACGCCGCCAGTTGCGGCCCGACAATGCCTGCCGCCGACCAGGCGGTCAGGATGGCGCCGTAGATCACCGGCATCATCCGAGCGCCGAAGACATCGCCGACATACGAGGGCATCGTGCCGAACCCACCGCCGTAGCAAAGCATCACATAACAGACCAGGATGCCGAACACCCATGGATTCGCCGTCTGCGCCAGCACGATGAAAATCACTGTCTGCGTCGCGAAGATCAGGCGGAATGCACGGGTCCGTCCGATCGTATCCGAGATACCCCCCCAGAAAAAGCGGCCGATACCGTTGAAAAGAGAACTGACGCCGATCAGCGTTGCGCCGATGGCCGCCAGCGCCGTGGCATCAAGCCCGCGGCCGCTTCGGACCAGCAGATCCTGGATCATCGGCGACTGCAGGCCGATGAACATGATGCCAGCCGAGGTATTCAGGAAGAGAAGCAGCCACATCCGCACAAAGCGCCCGGAGCACAGCGCATGGCCGGCATGGGCAAACGCCGGGAGGGGCGGACGCCCACCGGGTGACGCAGGCGATTCATCCACCGGGGACGCCAGGTTTGCATCCGGCGGATTGCGCATGCAGGCGGCGGCGGGCAGGCCGACAGCCAGCAGAGCCACCCCGGCGTAGCGGAACACCGGAACCAGATCCCCTCCGCAAAGCGCCATCAGCGAGGGCGCAATCACCTTGGACATCAGCAGGGCCCCGAACCCGAAGCCCATGATGACCATTCCCGTGACAAAGCCCTTCTTGTCCGGGAACCACTTTGCCGCCGTGGCAACCGGCGTCACATAGCCAAGCCCCAGGCCGCAGCCACCGAGGATGCCGAACCCGATATACAGAAGCGGCAGACTCCGAAGCGACAGGGCCTGCGCGGCCAGCAGATAGCCACCGCCGTAGAGCAATACCCCGGTAACCGCCAGCGTTGCCGGCGCCAGCCGGGTCATCAGGATACCGCCCGCTGCCGCCGCTAGCCCCAGCGAGCAGATCGCCAGGCTGAAGATCCACATCACCTCCGCGGTCGTCCAGCCATTGGCAACCATCACCGGCCTCTGGAAGAAGCTCCATGCATACA
Organism: uncultured Victivallales bacterium; assembly: GCA_964523995.1. Classification (GTDB taxonomy): domain Bacteria; phylum Verrucomicrobiota; class Kiritimatiellia; order UBA8416; family UBA8416; genus UBA8416. Next base: position 7,661 of record CAZGBW010000084.1, read on the forward strand.
CGGTCCCCAGCACCATCTGCAGCAATACGCCCGCCGCCGCAATCCCCCAGCGATTCGTTCGATCCTGTCTCATCAGCGCTCCCGTGTATCAAACACCCTCTGCCACTGCGTTCGCCAGGAAATCCCCCATCTGAACCGTGCTGCGCGCCTCATGCCGGCGCGACGCCGGCAGCACTTCCGCCGTCAGGTACGATGCCGCCAGTGCCTTTTCGACCGCCCGTTCGATCGCGCAAGCGGCCTCCTCCTGCCCCAGGCTATGCCGCAGCATGAGAGCGGCGGAAAGGATCTGGGCCACCGGATTGGCGATTCCCTTCCCGGCGATATCCGGCGCAGACCCCCCGGCGGGCTCGAAGAGCCCGAACCCCGAGGCGTTCACGCTGGCCGAGGCCAGGAAGCCCATCGAGCCGGTCAGCATCGCGATCTCGTCCGACAGGATATCCCCGAACAGGTTCGGGCAGAGCAGGACGTCGAAATCATAGGGCCGACGCAGGAGCTGCATCGCCGCATTGTCCACATACAGGTGCTCCAGCGCCACGTCCGGATACTCGCGGGCGACCGCGATGACTTCCTCGCGCCACAGCACCGAGGTGGTCAGCACATTGGCCTTGTCCACGGAGGTCACCTTGCCGCGCCGCCGGCGGGCCGCCTCGAACGCCTTGCGGGCAATCCGGGCCACCTCGAACCGGCTGTAACGCATCGTGTCAAAGGCCTCTTCGGTTTCCCCGGAGCCCATCCGTCCTTTCGGCTGGCCGAAGTAAATATCACCAGTCAGCTCGCGCATGCAGAGGATATCAAAACCGCGAGCCGAGATATCCGCACGCAGGGGGGAAAGATTCTCGAGGCCGCGGTACAACCGCGCCGGCCGCAGATTGCAGAAAAGCCCGAAATGCGACCGCAGGGGCAGCAGGGAAGCGCGTTCCGGCTGTTCCTTCGGCGGCAATTTCTCCCACGCCGGGCCGCCGACCGAACCGAACAGGATCGCCTGGGCCGCCTCGCAGCCTTTCAGGGTTGCCTCCGGAAGCGCCTGACCCCATCGGTCTATCGCCGCCCCGCCGACATCATACTCCCGGCAATCCAGCCCGAAACCAAACCGCGACTCTGCCGCCGCCAGTACCTTCCGAGCCTCCGCCATCACCTCCGGACCGATCCCGTCCCCCGCCAGCACCGCCACCTTGTACCTGTCCATCATTCCCTTTCCAT
>CAZGBW010000085.1:0-8744 GCA_964523995.1 uncultured Victivallales bacterium
GCCGGTGCGGAGGCTGCGTCTGGAGTGCGTTAATGGCGGTCATTGGAGAGGGCGGACTCGTGGATCCAGCCGCGGCTCCGGTGGTGATCGATCAGGATCCATTCGCCGTAACGATCGAGGACCTGCACGGCGCTTTCCGCGGGCACGGTAAAGGTGGTCAGGCTTTTGACCGAGGGTGCCAGGCGTGCGGCGCTTTCGATCGCGCAAACGGCGGATACCCCGCCCCCGGCGGCAATCCGCTCTTTCAACCGGACGGCCGCGCCACCGGCATTCGTCTCCCCGTCGCCGGTTCCGGTCTGCCCGTCCGGACGGAACTGCTCGACAACCCTGGTCTGGGCCGCATGGTAGCACAGCGGGAAGGGACCGGCGGTATGGGTGACGTATTGTCCTTTCCCCGTGTCGAAAACCGTGAGCTGAAGCGCGGGGATGTCGAGGACGGCGGTAGACTTCGGGATGACGGTCTGCGCGAAGCACCGCTGCCGCGGATCGCTCTTCACGTCCTTCACGGCGTAGGCCTTGAGCAGTGGAGCTTCCGGGACCTCCGGGATGCGCAGGTTCTCGAGCCAGCCCTCGCCGCTGATCTGCGTCGTGATGGTGATCAGATCGCCGGCAACCAGGTTGGTTGGCGATAGGGTAAACTCCACAGTGAAGGCACCAACGGCCCCGCTGAAGTCGTCCGGCGGTGGTGGGAGCGGCTTGGCATTCACCGTGACCGGAGGAATCTCAAGGCTGACCGGACGTTCCTCGACGATGCTGCCGAAAAGCGAGCGGGTGTGGTGGCGGGCGGTCAGCCGCAGCAGTGGTGCGATGGGGGTCGGCCCTGGAACCATGGCGCGTGCGCGTGCCTGGTAGCGGCGGGTTTCGGTTGTCAGCGGACCGTCCACCTCGCGCTGGATCGGCAGCGGTTCGAAATTGCTGACGAGGGCGATCCGCCCGGCCTCGGGGAGATTGGCAAGATCAAGCTGCTGGCGGATGTCGATGCCGCGGGTGATGATCGAGAGGGTAATGAAGAACGTTTCCTTCTCGAAGGGGTTGGGGTTGCTGACGTCGATCGCCGCCTCGATAGGGGGGGCTGGAATCTGTGCGAAGGTGCGGGGAACGCAGAGAAGAAGACCGGAAAGCAACAGGGTGGCTCGACAGGTCATTGGCGGTTCTCCTGTGGTTCGGCGGGGGACGGGGTAAGCAGGCGCTGTGCATGGGCGATGGCTGCGTGATGCTCGGCGTATACGGAGGAGACAGTGCTGGCCCCGAACAGAAGGAAAACGCAGGTGGCGAGGCAAAGGCCGGCGATGGCGGCCTCCCGTCGCCGGGTAGGGAGCAGCAGAGCCATCAGCCAGGCCATGAGGAATGCGGAGGCGGTGACCGTCATGCGCTGTTCGGCAGGCAGGCGGAAATGCCAGAACAGGGGAATGCGGTACCACGGCAGGGCGGGCGGTGAATCCTCGTGCAGGGCACGCAGCGCGAGCAGCATGTTGCGCCGGATCCCCCAGGTCGAACCGCTGTAACGCTCGGCGCGCGCCAGTGCTTCCATGGCACCGGCGGGATCGCCCGCCATCAGCAGCGCGGTCCCGTAATTGAAGAAAAGACCGGCATTGGCGGCCCCCTGGTCAATCAACGCGGCCAGGGCTTCCGCCGCCTTGGCGAAGTCCTCCGGGCGCGAGGCGTTCAGCAGCACGGTGTTGGCGCGCTGCGTCTCGAAGTCCGAGTCGGATGCAGGATCCCCGGCGCGGGTTGACTGCGGAAGCATCAGGATTAGCAGCGCGACTGCCAGCAGGATTCCGGCTCGCCGCTGCCGTCGTGGCTGTTTTTTCCATATCTGCTCGATCGCCGTGACCAGCGATTCGCCTTCCTGCCGGAGTTCCTCCAGCGCCGGGGTGGTGCTGTCTGGCGTTACCCCGGCGAAAGCGGCGCTGGCGCAGGCGTCCAGGCAGCGGGCGAAGCGGCTGGCGAGTCCGTCGGGAATGCCGGTGTTTTTCAGGATCTGCTCGCACTCGCCGGGGGTGGCGGCCTTGACCCGGTCGCCGCCGCGAGTCTGTAGATAACCGCGCAGGGCTTGCGCGATCCGGAGACTGGCGCTATCCGGTGCGGTCCCTGCCTGCCGGATCTGGTGCAGGGCGAGTCCTGCGGCGGAGCGCCGGGACTGGTAGCGCCGGAGGCGCGGCAGCAGGTGATGCAGCAGGCGAAGCAGGGTGATGGCGATGAAGGCCAGCGGACCGGCCAGTAGCAGTGGAATGTGCAGCCGGGGTCGGAAGAACGACTCCACGGCGTCCGGTCTCATGGACATGACCAGCGGCGCGGGCGGGAGGCGGGAACTATCCTCATCCCCGTCGGCACCGATGGTCACACGTCGTTCGGTTGTGCTGATGATGATATCACTCTGGACCTCGGTGACGGCGTTTGCCCGCACCGGGATCGGCTCCGTGCAAACGCTGCGGTAGGCGGAAGTGGCGGTATCGTAGTAGGACACGGTGACGGGCGGGAACTCAAGGGTGCCTGCCCGCGAGGGGCGGACGGTGAACCGGTAGCGTCGGCGGTCCGGTTCGGATTCGCGCTGCACCGAGTCCTCGTAGATCCGGAAATCCCGCGACAGGGAATCCTGGACACCCAGCCGCGGGGCGGTGATGTTCTCCATCCGCACATTCCCGGCGATCTCAAGCGTCAGCGTCAGTGGATCGCCGACAAAGCAGGTCTGTGTGTCGAGCGTGGCGCTGACGGTCAGGTTGGTGCCGATGGCACCGATATAGGTGGGCGGGCGCCCTTCCGCAGGTGGCGGGGCGACTTCGACCGTCACGGCATCGGAAACCGCGTAGATCAGATCCGTGCGACCCTCGCCCTGTGGTGAAACCTGCACGAATACCGGTCCCTTGAACACAACGGGATCGAAGTGGTAGACGCCCTCCCGCTGCGGCGTGTAGCGCAGCGTGAACGAATATTCAAAATACGGGAATCCCCCATGCTCGACCGGTTGGCGGTCGAGGCGGAAGCGTGCCTGTTGCTGCTGTCCGAAGATGCCGCCGAACGGGTCGCCGCCGACCGAGAAGCTGTTGATACGGAAGGCCTCGCCGCTGGAGACCAGCATGGCGTTCAGGCGCTGTTGCGTATTCTCGCGCTCGAGTCCGTCGTCCCCGGTCTGCGCCAGATAGGGGATGTCGAGAAGCGGCGGGTCGTTCCCGGGCAGCGGGCTGGCATCGGCGAATGGTGGCGGCAGGCGGCGGATGAGGATACGCAGGGTCACGGTGAACGGCTCATCAAGAATCACTTTGTTTTTCGAGGGTTCCAGGAAGAGGAGGACGGTATCCTGTTGGGGGATCGGGCGGACGGTGACCGACGGTCCCGGTGCCGAGGCGATGGCCTTGCCAGCCTCGGTGACGCGGATGGGGCCGAGATTGAACGTGCCGGTCTTGCCGGGGACGACGCGGTACTGGAAGATGCGTCCGGTAAAACTGTTGACCTGGCGTTCCCCGTTGATGATGGTGATATTCTGGAAACTCTGATCGGTCTGTCCCTGGAACGTGACGGAGGAGGATGGCAGGCTGGTGAGATCGGGTTCCATGCCGTCAATGAAGCCGGAAACCCGGAGGGTCAGGGTGATCGCCTCCCCCTGGTAGAGGTCTGCCGGTTCGATGGCGGTCTCGATGCCGACGGATCCGGAAGCGGCCAGGACCCCGCCGTGCAAAAGGACCCCGGCCAGGACAGTCAGCAGGAGAAAGCGTTTTCGCAAACAATTGAACATGGGGGGGATCCTACCAGTCCCGTGCAGACGGGGGAAGGGGAATCCGGTTCTGCCGTCTGCGTTTTTCCTCTTCAAACTCGCGTTCCCGCTCCATCGCCCGCCGGAGAAGCTTTTGCACGTCATCCTCGTTTTCCGGGGTCACGGATGGCTCCGGCTGTTTCTCGGGGTTTTCCTGCTGCTGCGCTTCGGGTTGCGGCTCCGGCTGCTGTTCCGGCTTTTGCTCAGGGGGTTTCTGTTCCGGCGGCGGCTGTTGCTGCTGCTGCGGCGGGGGTTTCGGCAACAGGTCGGCGATCTCGAGCAGCTTGTCACGGGCGGTCATCTGGGAGGCGAGGGCCTCGCTGGATGCACCCTTGGCAATGTGCTCGGCGGCGTGGCGCTGGATACCGGCCGTTTCGGCCGCCAGGTCCATGATCTTCCGGCGGACTTCCGGGGTTATCCCTTCCGGCGCAGGAACCCCGTTGGTATTACCGTCCGCCGCTGCCTCCGTCGCCTCGTTCTTGGCGGGCACGGTACCCTCTGGCGGAACGGCCTGTTCGAAACGGGTTCTGAAGAGGTCGGTAAGGGCGGCGCTTTCCTGCTGCAGCGCGGAGGTTGTCAACACGGGATCGGGGGTTTGTTTGCCGGATACCTGCTCGATCGCATTGGTCTGCTGGACGATGCCCTCGCGGAGCAACCCTTCATGCGGGGCAACGGCCTTCCAAAGCTGGTAGGTACCCTGCTCGGCCAGCTTGACCGGACGGAAGGCCTCCGTATCGATGTCCCGCAGGCGCAAGTGCCCGTCCCGCATGTTGTCCCGCGTGAGGTCCATCAGTGCGTAAAGCGCGCGAATGGCCTTCTGCGCCTCTTCGTTTTGCTGTTGCCCGTTCTGCTGGGCGAGCGCTTCGGCGAGTTTTGCCTTGAGGGGCATCCAGCGGTCGGCGTTATCCCTCTGGCGCTGCGCCAACGCCTCGAAGGCGGCAATGCGCTCGGGAACGGCGTTTGTAGCGGCCAGGGCGATGGCGCTGGCAAGCTCGCGCTGGATCTTGAGCATCTCGGCGGCCATGTCGGGGGCCGGTGTTTTCTCGTATTGTTTCGCCAGGCGCAGCGCCTTGGCGTTCTCCTCCGCCGCCGGAAGCTGCTTCAGCGTCAGTGCCAGATCATGCCGGGCCTCCGACTCGGAATCGGTGCGCCAGGCCTCCTTGAAGGCCTCGCCAGCCAGCCGGAGGGCGGTGGCCCTTGATTCGGCACCCTCTGGGGTTCCGGCATCCGCCGTGTTCGCTTCCTGGTAGAGGACATTTCCGAGGGCGGGGGCGGCGTCAAGCTCGCCACGGCGGCCTTGCAGCGAGAGCGAACGGAAGATATCGGCAGAGTCCTTGAACTTCCCTGCCCCGGCCAGCGCGGCACCCTCGTTGAACAGGTATGTGCGTCCGGTATCGCGGGGGCTGTCCTGCGCCGCCCGGTGATAGAGACCGGCCGCGGCCTCGAAATCGCCCTTGCGGTACAACCGCTGTGCCTCCCGGGCGGCGGCATGGCCGGTGAGCCTGGAGGGGGCAGGCTGGCTGCCGGAAGCGGGTGTGCCGGGGTCGGAGACCTGCGATTGGAGATTGGAGGGCGAGGTCGACACTGGCAACGCGTTGGCGTTGGTACTGGCGGCGGCGATGCATGGCAGGATCCCTGCCGGCAGGAACCAGGCCAGCAGCAGGGTCGCCGCGGTCAACGCTGGTTTCCTGGGCCCGGTGGCGAGGCGTCCGCGACTGAGGGTGCAGGCGGCGGACAGCAGCAGGAATGCCGGCAGGAGAAACCACTGGTAGCGTTCGACCGCCCGGCGGCGGCGGGATTCGGCCAGTTCGCGGCGGCTGACATTGCGGAGGTGGTCGCTGTAGATGGTCCCGAGCGTGGTGCTGGTTGTCCCGGCGGTCTCGACGGGGATGTACGAACCGCCGGATTTGCGTGCGATGGTCAGCAGCGATTCGTGATCCAGGCGGGTGGTCACCGGTTTCCCCTCGAAGCGGATCACCTCGCCCGGGTTCTGCGGATCGGGGATTGTCGAACCGGCGCGGCTGCCGATGCCGATGGTGTAGATCGGTATGCCGCGCTTGCCAGCGGTCTCGGCCATTTCGATCGCCAGGCCGCTGAGATCCTCCCCGTCGGAGATCAGGAGGATCGCCTTGTGCGAGGCCTCGGTTTCGCTGAACGCGTCCAGGGCGCGGGAAATGGCGGCGCCGATATCGGTCTCGCCGCGCGGGGCGGAGCCCGTGCCGATGCCCGCCAGCGCCTGGCGGAGGAAGGCGTAGTCGGTGGTGAGGGGGCAGACCAGTGCCGGTTTGGCGCGGAAGGCGAGCAGGGCGGCCCGGTCCCCCTTGAGCGAGGAGATCAGGTCCATGGCGTCCACCTTGGCGCGTTCGAGGCGGGAGGGGTGCACATCGTTCGCCAGCATCGAGAACGACACATCCATGGCGATGACCAGGTCGCGCGACTGGTGCAGGACGGTCTCCTCGCGTTCTCCCCACCGGGGGCCTGCGGCAGCCAGCAGCAGCAGCAGGCTCCCGATCGCGACGAGCGCGGTCTGCCAGTACTGGCGGGCGGCACGCTGCGGCGGGATCAGTTTCGCCTGCATGGCGGGTGCGACGAATGCATCCAGCGCGCGGCGGGCGCGGCGCTGGATCACGACCCATAGGGCGGCGAGCGCGGGTACGGTCCAGATCAGGTAGAGCAGCCAGGGCGTCTGGAATTGGATGTCCATGTGGTAAACCCTTTCTTCTTCAGAGGATGCGCCGGGCGACGGTCATGTTCAGGGTGACTCCCAGCAGGATCAGGAGCAGGGCCGCCAGGGCGTAAGCCGCGAACTGCTCGTCGAATTGGCGGATCACGCTATGCTCCACGCGCGTGGTTTCCAGCCCGTTGATGGATTCCAGCGCGTTATCGAGGCCCTTGGCGTCCTTCACGTTGTAGTAGACGCCGCCGGTACTGTCGGCGATTCTCCGCAGCAATTCCTCGTCGAAGGTGATCCACGCCTGGCGGATGGTTTCGCGCCCGAACTCGTCGGTGACGCGTACCGGTGCCTGCCCGGTGCTGCCGATGCCGATGGTGTAGACCTTGATGCCCAGTTTGCGGGCGGCGTCGATCGCCGTCGCGGGTGCGATGATGCCCGTGTTGGAATCGCCGTCGCTGAGCAGGACAATGATCTTCGACACCGGTTCGGCGTCCTGTAGACGTGCGCAGGCGGTTGCCAGCGCGTCACCGATCGCCGTCAGCAGCTCGTCCTCGTTAAGGACGTTGCCGCCGCTGTCGTGCATCAGTTTCGGGATTTCCGCACCGGAAAGCACGTGCAGCAAGGCATCGTGGTCGGACGTCAGCGGTGCGAGGGTGGAGGCGTAGCCTCCGAACGCGATAAGGCCGATCAGGTCGTCGGGGCGCTTGGCGATGAAGGCGGCGAAGGTCTCCTTGACCACATCCAGTCGGGTGCGGTAGCGGGTCCCGAGCGGGCCGGTGGTGGAAAAGTCCAGCGCTTCCATGGAACCGGAGACATCCACCACCATCTGGATGGCGATCACATCGGCGGTCCGCCGCGAGGAGGACAGGAGCGAGCGGGGTCGCGCCATGGCGATGGCGATCAGCGCCAGGGCGGCGAGGTAAAGCGCCGGGGTCAGCAGGGAGACCGTGATACGCCAGGAGCGTCCCTGCCGGGGGAATCGGGAGACGGGGCCGAATCGCAGACCCTGGCGGACGCGCCGGGCATAGACGAACCAGCAGCAGCCGGCGGCAGGCAGCAGCAGGAGAAGCCAGGCTGGGTTGGCGAACTGGAACATGGTTACTCCTTCTCCGGTGGAGCCGGGGCGTCGCTGCCGGCGGCATCCGCATCCGAGGTCAGATAGTCACGGGCGCTGGAAACGGCGTTCTCGACAGCACCGCTGTCCGGCGTCCAGGCGGCGAACTTGACCAGGTCGGCGGCTTCCAGGAACTGCTTCAGCCGCTCAACCACTTGGGGGGCGAAACGCGGGTCGGAGGATACCGCCCGCAGGAATTCCTGCGTCGTCTGTTCGGGCGCGCGTACACGGTGGCGGCGTTCGATGTAGCGGCGCACGATCATGGTCAGTTCCACGTAGAAATCCTTCACGCGCCCGCTTTCCACCAGCTTCCTGGCCAGCAATTGCTCCAGCTCGTGCAGGGCCCGCTCCTTTGGCGACATGCGCAGGATCCGGATCTGGCGCTTGATCCGCCCCGCCAGATAAATCGCCAGCGCCATCAGCGCCGCGACCAGGACCAGCACGGCGGTATAGCCCGAAAGCTCCTTGAGCGAGGGATAGATACGGACGGGGTGGACCGCGCCGCGCAGGGATTCGTCCACCGGCGTGTCCATGACCGCGTTGACTGGCAGGGTGATGGCGGGGGTGGCGAACCAGCCGGTCTCCCCGTTACCGATGGCATTCCGGAAGGCCACGGCCATCGGGGCGATACGGTATTCCTGCCCGACCAGCGGTGTCAGCTTGAACACCCGCTCGCGGGTGACCCGGCCATCCGCGGCGGGGGCGGATTCGCGATCATAGGAGGACGCGGCCAGCAGGCCCTGCAAGCGGTCCGCCAGCGGTGGAAGGTTGACGCCGACGCTTTCCGGATGATCCAGCTTGATCGACAGGATGATGTCCCGGTTGAGGGTGACGCTGCCGGGTGTCAGCGTCATGGTCAGTGTGATACCGTTGTGGCGCACCGTCTCGACACGGGGCGGATCCGCCTGGTTTCCAGAACCGTTATCGCCGCGCTCTGGCGAGCAACCGGCGGCGCACAGCAGCAACGTGACGATGAAAATCACGTTCAGCGGAGGCGTCAATAACCGTTTCCTATGCCTGTTCAAAGGGATGACTTCTCTGTTCATAAGGGAGTGGTTTGAAAGATACGTTGATGGCCCGGATCCGTCAACGGTTTTCAATCGCCCGCATAACGGCTGCGGTACAATGGCCAGGCGGCCAGGGTCTTGGCGTCCTCGATCCGTCCATGCCCACCCCGCCGCTCATTTCAGGAATGGTACCCGTTG